>DATIOP010000497.1:0-9862 GCA_035472975.1 Gemmatimonadales bacterium | reverse complement strand
CATCAGGCGGCCGGTGGCTGGAAGTATCATGCGATGGCGGAATGGAGGAATCGCGGAATTGCGGAATGAAGAGCGGCGGAAGGGAGAAGGTCGTAGTGCACTGCCATTCTACCATTCCGCCATTCAACATTCCGCCACTCCTACTGGGCCATAGTCGCGAAAAATTCCTTGTTGCTCTTGGTGCGCTTCATACGCTCGAGCAGGAATTCCAGGGCCTCCACCGGGGGCATATCGGCGAGGAAGTTCCGCAGCAGGTAGACCCGGTTGAGCTCGTCCTTGTCCATGAGGAGCTCTTCCTTGCGGGTCGAGGTGCGCTGGATGTCGATGGCGGGATAAATCCGGCGATCGGCCAGGCGGCGGTCGAGCACCAGTTCCATGTTGCCGGTCCCCTTGAACTCTTCGAAAATGACCTCGTCCATCCGGCTGCCGGTGTCGATCAGCGCGGTGGCAATGATCGTGAGCGAGCCGCCGTTGTCGATGTTACGCGCGGCGCCGAAGAAGCGCTTGGGCTTCTGCAATGCGTTGGCGTCCACCCCGCCCGAGAGGATCTTGCCGGAGTGGGGCACCACGACGTTGTGGGCCCGGGCCAGACGGGTGATTGAATCCAGCAGGATCACGACATCCCGCCCATGCTCCACCAGCCGCTTCGACTTCTCGATCACCATGTCGGCAACCTGGACGTGGCGGTCGGCGGGCTCGTCGAACGTGGAGGAGATGACCTCCGCCTTCACGTTCTCCTGCATATCGGTGACTTCCTCGGGCCGCTCGTCGATGAGCAGGACGATGAGCACGACCTCGGGATGGTTCTCGCTGATCGCGTTGGCCAGCTTCTGCATCAGGATCGTCTTACCCGCCTTGGGCGGAGAGACGATCAGTCCGCGTTGTCCTTTGCCGATGGGCGAGAGCAGGTCCACGACCCGCATCGCGAGATCGCCTGTGGTCCGTTCCAGCCGAATGCGCCGGTCGGGGTAGCGCGGCTTGAGGTTGTCGAACGCGATCCGATGCTTGGTCTTTTCTGGCTCTTCAAAATTGACGTTCTCGACCTTGAGCAAGGCCAGGTAGCGCTCCCCCTCTTTAGGAGGCCGCACCTGGCCCATGACCGTGTCGCCGGTGCGCAGATCGAAGCGCTTGATCTGGCTGGGCGAGACGTAGATATCGTCGGGGCCATAGAGGTAGTTCCAGTCCTGGCTCCGAAGGAATCCGTAACCCTCGGGCAGGATTTCCAGCACGCCCTCCCCGCGGATTACCGTGTCCTGATCGAGCAGCGATTGCTCGATACGGAAGATCAGGTCTTGCTTGCGAAGCCCTGAGTAGTTTGTGATGTTGAGTTGCTCGGCGAGTGCGTGCAACTCGGCGACCGACTTCTGTTTGAGTTCGGCGATATCCACGGGTGGGCCACTCCGCTGAGGAGAAGCGCTACGGTCGGCCGGTGGCCGGGTCTTGGGTGCAGGCAATGGAATTGGAAAGGCGCCAGGAAATGTTGAAACCGGACTGGGCCGGCGATGGTGTTACTGAGGGAAGAATGGGGCGAACGGGAGAGTGCTCAAGGATGACGGAAGCGCCTCATAATAGAGACACCCCCTTATCCCGTCAAGAGCGAACGTGGATCCGCTGACCAGGCATTTTCTTGCCTGGCGTGTCCTCCGGAACGCGGACCGGGAAATCATTGAATCCATCATAGCCCCGGAACACCGGGGGCCTTCCCCCAGTCTCGCCGCCTCGCTCAAGGACTGGCGTGGCGCGCATTACTGGGGTTCTCCAGATCACAGCGAATTGGTGCTGATCCGGCCCCTGCGTGCCGGGCGGCGGGAACGGTGGCTCCTGCACCTGGCCCTCTTCGCCGCGACCCTCATCTGCTCCCTTGGCGCCGGGGCCGCGCTCCAGGGACGGTTCGATCCCCCGATGGGGTACGGACCTCTCGCGTGGATCAAGGCTGGCCTCCAGTTCTTCGCCGATTTCACATCGGGGTCAACCGAGCAGATCCTGAGCGGATGGACGTTCGCGGTGCCACTGTTGGGAATTCTGCTAATCCACGAGCTGGGCCACTTCGTGGCCGCTCGCCGCTACGCCGTGGACGCATCTCCCCCCTACTTCCTCCCCGTACCGCCCACGCTGTCGCCGATTGGGAGCCTGGGTGCATTCCTGAGGCTGCGCTCGGTGGTAGTAGACCGGCGTCAGCTTCTCGACATTGGAGCTGCCGGTCCCCTGGCAGGATTCGTGGTTGCCCTGGCCGTCCTGGTCTGGGGATACGCGACCTCCCAGCCGGTTCCTTCGGGCGAGGGGCCACAGGGGCTCATCGTGCGTTTTGCCCAGGGATACTTCGTCGTCGGCGAATCGCTCTTGCTTCGGGGGCTACGCGAACACTACTTCCCTGGGGTTACTTCGATACAGCTGAGCCTGCCTGCGTTCGCGGGGTGGGCAGGGAGCTTTATCACCGGGCTGAACCTGCTCCCACTGAGCCAGCTGGATGGTGGGCATGTGAGCTACGGATTGGTGGGCAAGCGGCAGACACTGATCGCCTGGCTCGCCGTGCTGGGACTCCTTTACCTCTCCTGGCACACGCCCGCCTGGCTGATCTGGATTGTGCTCACCCTGCTGGTGGGAGCGGGGCGGTGGTCTCACCCGTCTGTCTTATCCCCGGACAGGCCGGTACCGCGGAGCCGGGTGGTTATTGGGTGGATTTGCCTGATTGTTCTGGTCCTGACTTTTGTACCAGTACCCTTCAGTCAATGAAACATTGCGCGCGGAAGCCCATTATCTATATTGGGTTACGTACCCCTTCCCACAGCGCAAGCGGACCAGGATGCCCATGCCCATGACAGAGGCCGAGCACCTTACAAAGCTCCGGCATGACCTTGCCAATCCGCTGTCTGCCCTCCTGGCGGAGACCCAGCTCCTCCTCCTGAATGAATCCAAGCTCGATGCCGAAACCCTGACCAGCCTGAGAGAGATCGAGGCCTTGGCGGTCAGGATGCGGACGATTCTGCGGGACGGATAGTCCCCGGCTCCGCATTCCGGCGCCCCTGGCTCCGGAGCCAGAGGACCCCGTTAGCCAGGTAAAGCAGCAGGAACAGAGCGCTCACGGTGCTGACACCGACCCGGAGCGCGACCCCACCTTCACTCGTCGAAACAAATCCTTCGATCGACCCCGCGATCATCAGCAACACGATCACGGCACCGATCATCCGAACCGCCAACCTCCCGTTCAGCACGAGAGCATCCGCGCGGGTGAGGTCTCCGGGAGCAATCAGCGCCCGCCCCAGCAGGAAGCCGGCGGCACCGGCAACCCAGATGGCGAACAACTCCAGCACGCCGTGGCCGACGATGAAACTCCAGAGGTAGCCGAGCAGGCCCACGTTGGCGAAATGGGCGGAGACGGCTCCGATTGAGAGGCCGTTATACGCCAGCAGCACCAGGGAACCAACCCCGGCGAAGATCCCGCCGGCAAAGCAGTAGAAGGCGACGGTGATGTTGTTGGTGATGATGCTGGAGGCGATCATCGGCCGCTGGCGGGCTTCCACCTCGACGTACCCCTTACCCTGGCCGATCCGTGAGGCGCCCGCCTGGGCCCGCTCCAGCATCACGTCGGGGAGAAGCTCGTCCGCCAGTGCGGGGCGTTCCTTCAGCAGGAGGAAACCCGCCGCCGCAGGGACGGTGAAGGCCAGAAACGCAATCAATACATAGCGTCGAGCCTGGACCACGGCCGCGGGACATTCCCGCATGACCACCTGCCAGATCCGATTGATCGAGTTACGCTCGTCGCGGTAGAGCGCGTTATGGCCGGAGACAACCAGCCGTTCCAACCGGGCGAGGGTAGAGGGATCGGCCCGATAGGTGCGCGCCCGAGCGAGATCGGCGGCGACCTCCCGATAGCGAGCGGCGAAGTCCGGCAGCTCCCGGGCATTGAAGCTGTCGAGTCCTTCACGCGCTGCGCGGTCGGCCATGACCTGGAACGTTTGCCAGCGCTCCGTCTTCCGCGCCGCCATCCGTTCGGCAACGGTGGTCTGACCGCGGCGCTCCGTCGCGCGCGGCTCCCCGCGCGCCCCGAATCTCCCTCGACGCCGGGCGAGCTCATCACGGTATACCTCGGCCAGGAAGGATTCCGGCGACGCGGCCCGACTGGGATAGCGGTCGGCGAATTTCTCGGCGAGGCGGGTGGCGAGGCGCTGCCGAACCTCCGGGGCCAGAGCCGAGGCCCGTTCGCTGAATTCCCGCAGGAGACGGAACTCCTCGTCTCCCAGTTCGGGGACTCCGACCTCGACGGATGCATCGGAGATTCCCGCGGGCCGGTCGGCGACCTCCGTGGGTCGATCACGAACAACGACGGTGCCGGCCACCAGATCCCCGAGCCGCTTGGCACGGGGATGGAGTGCTACGAGGATTCCTCCGATCAGATAGGGTGGAGGGAGAAAATCAGCGGCGCGAATCAGGTTGCGAACCGCCGCGGAACCGAAGGTAACCGGATGCCCGGTATCCCGTACCACGCGGATTCCCAGGCGGCGCTTCCCGGGAGTCTGACCGTTACGAAGCCCCTCGAAGAAGGCGAAATAGCCCCAGAGAGATGCGAAGTACACCAGCGTGAAGATCGCCCCGGCCCAGTCCTCGAACTGAAACGACAGGAGCGCGAAGACGACGAGCAGTGCCATGGACCACCCGATCAGGATCAGGGTGTCGATGATGGCGGCGAGCGCGCGTGACCCGAGCCCCGCGATCTCGTAGTCGAGGACTACATGCTCTGGAGTTTCGACCTCGAGGTGCTGCCGAAAGTCCAGCGGCGCCCGTGTTGCCATGAAGGATGATCCGTTGAAATCCCTTCCCAAGTTCTCCCCGCTCCCTCATCTTGGAAAGTCCAATCTCCGCTCCACTCTCCCACCGGCCTGGAGCCTGTCCATGAACGCACCCGCCCTGCGGCCGTTGTCCACGGGGGAAATACTCGACGTCTCATTCGGGCTCTACCGG
This sequence comes from Gemmatimonadales bacterium, assembly GCA_035472975.1. Lineage (GTDB taxonomy): Bacteria > Gemmatimonadota > Gemmatimonadetes > Gemmatimonadales > GWC2-71-9 > DATBGE01. Next base: position 4,903 of record DATIOP010000497.1, on the reverse strand, counting down.
CAGCGTTTCGGGCCGCTGGTGAAGGTGGCACTGCTGACCGCCGCTGTTCCCATGCTCATCGGGATTTACGTGACGACGGCGGGCGGGCAGTTCGCGAACCTCGGACTCTCCATCGCCAACCTGCTCCTAAAGACCGTGCTGGATCTGTTGGCGCTGGGGGCCACGATTTTTATCGTGTCGGAGAGCTACCTTGGGCACGACCTGAGCGCCGCGGATGCGCTGAAGCGCTCGGTCCCGTTTCTGGGCAGGCTGGTGTTTCTGAGCATCCTCCTCGGTCTCGTGATTGGTGTCGGGTTTCTGCTGTTTTTCGTTCCGGGTTGCGTGTTCCTCGCGGGGCTGATTGCCTCGGTGCCGGCTCTGGTCCTGGAGAATCATCAAAGCGCGCTTGAGGCGATGGGCCGTGGCTGGGGACTCTCGCGGGGATTCCGCCGGAAACAGTTCGTGATCGTCGCGACTGTCTTCATCCTGCAGGTGATCCCAGCCATGGCCGCGGGATTCTTTCTCCCGGAATTCTCGAATCCCGCGGCTGTCTATGAGCTGGAAGGCGGAGTCGGAACCGCCTCGATCATTCTCGGCATCGCGGGGATCCTGCAGGTCCTGATCTCGCCTTTCGTGTACTGCACTGTCACCGTGGCCTACTACGACCTGCGGGTCCGCAAAGAAGGGTTCGACCTGGAGATCCTGGCGGCCCGGCTGCAACCCGCGTGAGCCAGGTTCCCGCCGACTCGCTGCGCGCCGTCCTCGATAGCGTTTTCGCCGCCCCGGCCTATCAGTGGGTAGAACCGCCAAGGCCTTTCGCATTCCTGGGCCGGTGGTGGCGGGCGCTCGAGGATTGGCTGGCGGCGTTTCGGGAAGGGAACCCGCAGTTGTTCGAGGTGTTTTTCTGGACCCTCGTGGTGATTCTGGTCATGGTGCTGGTCCACGCTTCGTACGTCATGTTCCAGACCATTCGTGCGGCGGGAGCATCGACCGAGTCACGCCTCCCGCAACCGATAGAGCAGCGAGACGCGGCCTGGTACCGGCGACGCGCGGAGGTCTTGGCCTCCGAGGGAAGGTTCCTCGAGGCGATGCCGCTGGACTTCCTCGCTCTCATGCTCGAGCTCGACGCGCGGCACATCGTGCGCTTTCAGGGGAGCAAGACGCCGGGCGAGTATGCTGCCGAGGCTCAGTTGCCGGAGGAGCAGCGTGCCTTGTTGCGCGACGCGGTTCGCGGATTGTACGGGCATGTATTCGCCGAGATCCCCTGTGGGCCCGACGAGTATCTAGCGTGGCGGGATCTGACCGAGGGCAGGCGCTATGCGGCTGCGCACTGAGCTCGCCCTGGGCGTTGCCGTGTTGCTGGTGCTCGCCGTCCTGGCGGCCGGCCTGGGACAGCGCAGCAACCGCACTCCCTCCCAGGACTTTCGGCGATCGACCTATCTGGCAGGCCCCCATGGCGCCCGAGCCGTGGCCGACGGCCTCCGCCGGCTCGGGGTCCAGGTCAAACAATACCGACGGCGCTCACGGGAACTTATCAATCTCGAGACCCCACCCGATCGCTACGCGTTCGCGGTTCTGGACCCGAGCGAAGGCATTCGCCCCGGCGAGCTGGACGACTTTCTGGAGCTGGGGGAGCGAGTTGACCTGGTTCTGGCTGGGCCGGGCGCTGCCCGTCTGATGCGCTGCTTCGGCTATGCCTACCAGGCACAAGACGGCGACTCGGTGCAGGCTACGGAGCCGGGCACGACAGTCTCGGAGCGGTCTCCCTGGGTCGAGGCTGTGTTAGGAGCTTCCACCGTGCGAGTTGTCACCGATTCGTCCGGACTGGCCGATGCCAGTCTCGCGGCCTGTGGTGTACCGACCGTGGCATTCGCCGAGACCTTGCTGGTGACCCGAACCGGCCGGGTCGAGGCGCTCCGGCTTCATCGCGCAGACGTGGACCGTCGGGTGACGCTGATCGCCGACGGCCGTCTCTTCAGCAACAACGATTTGCGTAACACGGACGCAGGCCCCTTCGCCCTCGGCTTGTTCGCGGGCCGGTACGACGCGGTGATGTTCGAAGAATCCCATCATGGCTTCGCCGCGTCGGGATCACTCGCCTCGGCCGCGCTGCAATGGAGCAAGCGGTCGCCGTGGGGATGGGCCGCGTGGCAGCTCGCGCTGGTGGGTCTCATCGCGCTGCTCTTCGGTGCCGTGCGGTTCGGAGCGCCGCGCCACGCGATTCCTCGCAAGCGGCGCTCTCCGCTCGAGCACGTGAGGGCACTGGCCACAGCCCTGGCCGCGGCCCATGGCCACGATGTAGCAGTCGCGACGATCATCCGGGGGCTTCGCCGCCGCCTCTCTCCCGGTGGACAGTCCGACCCGCGCCCCGACCAGCAGTGGCTGGAGGCGCTGGAGCAGACTGCCGAGTCCCCGAGGGCGCAGGCCGCGGTGCAAACCCTGAAGCAGGTTACCCGACCAGGACAGCCCGTCAGCGGGGTGCTGCTGGCCGCCAACGCCGTGGAGGACGTGTGGGAGGAAATAGGCCGGTGAACCCCGACGACCTTTCCGAGTATTCCCAAAGCGCACAGCGAGTCCTCGATCAGCTGCGCCGGGTGGTCCTTGGGCAGGAGGCGGTACTCCGAGAAACGGTGCTGGCGCTGATCGCGCGAGGGCACGTCTTGCTCGAGGGCGCGCCGGGTACCGCGAAGACGTTGCTGGTCCGGGCGTTGAGTCAGGTTCTTGGTCTCGAGTTCCGCCGCATCCAGTTCACGCCCGACCTGATGCCGTCGGACATCACCGGGGTAAACCTGCTGACCGGCCATGGTGAATTCACCTTCCGGCCTGGCCCCCTCTTCGGCGATCTCATCCTGGGTGACGAGATCAACCGGGCGCCGGCGAAGACTCAAGCCGCGCTGCTCGAGGCAATGCAGGAGCGCAGCGTGACCGTCGATGGAGTCAGCCACCCCCTGAGCCAGAGCTTCACGGTTTTCGCGACCCAGAATCCGATCGAATTTGAAGGGACCTACCCACTCCCCGAGGCCGAGCTGGACCGGTTCCTGATCAAGAGCCTGCTCAACTACCCATCGGAGGAGGCAGAGCAGGGGGTGCTCCGCCGAGTTCTCGACGGCTTCGAGGCAGCCGAGCCGTCGAGCTTCGGTGTGACGCGGGTGCTCGACGCGGTCGGTCTCGCGCGACTCCGTGAAGCGGCGCGGTCGATCCGGGTCGAGCCGAGCCTGCAGTCCTATATCACCGCGCTGGTCCGCGCGACCCGGGGAGCCCCCGCCCTGACTCTAGGAGCGTCACCCCGCGCCAGCGTGGCCTTGCTCAAACTCTCCCAGGCGGCAGCCCTGCTCGATGGCAGAGCGTACGTGGTACCAGATGATGTAAAGATGAACGCGCCGGCTGTGTTGAGACACCGAATCGCGGTGGCGCCGGAGCTCGAGCTGGAGGGAGTCACCGCCGACGCCGCGTTGCGGACGCTCATCGAACGGATCGAGGCGCCCACGGGAGGGCAGCAGGGCTGATGGTCCTTCCATCCAGGCGCTGGTTCCTCGTGGCGTCGGTCCTGGCCTTGATTGCGCCGTTGGCGGTGATCTGGCCTCCCGCGGCGGTGGGACTCCTGGTCTTCGATGCTCTTTGGCTCATTGCTCTTGGAATCGAGGCCTCGCGGGTCATGAGGTTCAGGCTGGCCGATCTGAGCGTAAACCGGATTGCTCCGCCAGCATTCTCCGTCGGGCGCCCACTCCCGGTTTCCTACGACTGGCGCCATCCGCTTCATTCTCCACTAAAAGTGCTGGTTCGAGAGGGGATTTCTCCTGAACTGGAAATTCAGGGAGATCCCACTCGAGTATTGGTCATTCCACCGGGGGATGGTCTCAGAGAGACCGTCATGTTCCACCCGAAGCATCGGGGGAAGGGCGAAGGCGGAACGCTCTCGCTTCGCATGCTCGCACCCTGGGGACTCGCTTGGCGACAGGCGACAAAGCAATTGTCTTGGCAGCCGACAGTGTATCCCAACCTGGTGGGCGCCTCGATGCGCTCCTTGCCGACTCAGGCTCAGCGGCGGCGCGAGGCGGGATTCCGCAACGTCCGACGACTCGGCGAGGGGAGAGCGTTCGAGAGCCTGAAGGAGTGGGTCCCGGGGGAGGACACCCGGACGATCGACTGGAAGGCGACCGCGCGGCGCGGCAAGGTGATGGCGAGGCAGTACGAGGACGAGCGCAGGCAGCAGGTCCTGATCGTGATCGATGCGGGGCGCATGCTCACAGCGGAAGTCGAAGGAGAGCCGCGGCTGGAGAGCGTGGTGCGCGCCGCCCTTCACCTCGCGCATAGCGCGGTGGACCATGACGACAACATCGGACTCATGGTGTTCGCCGACGAGGTCCAGCAATTCGTCCCGCCCGCGCGAGGGCGTCGAGCCCTCCGGGCGGTGCTCGACGCTCTGGCCTCGATCGAGGGGAAGCTCGTGGAACCGAACTATCCCGCCGCGTTCGCCTATCTCGCCGGCCGCAACCGGAAACGGGCACTCACCGTGCTATTCACCGACGTCATCGATCGTACCGCGAGCGAATCCCTCGTCGCACAGATAGGGACCCTCCGTCCGCGGCACCTTCCGCTCGCCGTAGCGATGCGAGATCCAGCTCTGGAGAAGCTCGCGGTCCGTCGTCCGGCTACCGTGGGTGTCGCCTACGAGCGCGCCGCCGCCGAGGACCTGCTCCAGGCGCGAGAGGAGGCGCTGGCCGACATGCGGCGGCGAGGGGTTCTCGTGCTGGATGTCCCGCCCAACGGGGCGAGCGAGGCGGTGGTGGAGCAGTACAATCGGTTGAAACGGCGGGGAGTGTTGTAGGAAGACGGGAGAAGGAAGACGGAAGACAGGAGACGGGAGAGCTGTCCCGTCCCCCGCTACTCAGGCCATGTCGGCTTCTTTCCCAGGGATCGCACC
>DATIOP010000496.1:0-6154 GCA_035472975.1 Gemmatimonadales bacterium | reverse complement strand
CTGGCGATGATCTTGCGGCTGGACGCGGCGCGCCATATGGGGCGCTTTCGCGGCGCCGTTCATCATTTCTCGCGCGTCGCGCGACGGGCCGGCCGGTCTTTGTGATTGGCTACTCGTTTTTCGCGCCGTTCTTTATCGGCTTTTTCCTGTGGCTCTCCGGCAAACTGGTTGGAGCCAAGCAGGAGCTGGCCGCGGCTTGCATGGTAGCCACGTTCGCCCTGTATCCCCGGATCCTGGAAGGGATCGTCAACGCGCTCCAGGCCCTGCTCCTGCCCGAGGAATCGCTGGTCGGCAGATACAGCGTCACCCTCGGGCTCGGTCGCTTCTTTAATCCCGATACTGCCAACCCCCTTCTGCTGGCGCTGATTGGCCGTATCGATGTATTCACTATCTGGGTGACTGTCCTTCTCGCCATTGGCCTGTCCATCACCGGCAAGATTCCCAGGTCCCAGGCCGCGCTGGCCGCGGCAATCGTGTGGTTGATAGGAGCCTTGCTCCCCGTATTGGGCGCCATGCGTGCGATGGGCTGAGCCACCGTCAGGAGTATCCATGAGAATCAAGCGCGGGACCATCATCATACTGATTGCCGTGACTCTTTTCGGCGCCCTGCTGCTCTTCAATACGCTTTCGGCACAGAAGGCTGAGTGCAACGTGTGCGTCGAGTTCAACGGAAAGCACAACTGCGCAGCGGCCTCGCACGAGAACCAGGAGGAGGCCACCCGGTCCGCTCAGACCACCGCGTGTGGTATCCTGGCCAGCGGCATGAACGAGTCGATTGCGTGCGGGAGGACCCGGCCAGTCTCGGTCCAGTGCCGCACGAAATGAAAGGACTCCACGCCCGCTTTCCTCACCCCTTAACGCTCCTCGTCGGCTGCCTCCTGGTCGCGGCAGCGCTCACCTACATCCTTCCCCCCGGGGAGTACCAACGGCACGAAGATCCCGTCACCCACCGCGAGGTCGTTGTACCCGGGACCTTCTCTCCGGTGGCGCGCTCTCCGGTCAATCTGTTCCAGGCGGCAGTGGCAATCCCGCGCGGAATGGCCGATGCCGCCTCGGTGGTCTTCCTCGTATTTCTCATAGGCGGAGCGTTCACTGTCGTAGACCGGACCGGGGCGCTTCGCACCGCGATTGGCACCCTGGTTCGCAAACTCGACCGGCGGGAAACGCTCGTCGTCCCCGTCTGCTGCGCCGCTTTCGCGCTGGGTGGCGCGCTCGAGAACATGCAGGAGGAGATCATCGCCTTCGTTCCTCTCCTCCTCCTGCTGACCCGGCGACTCGGCTTTGACGCGCTCACCGCGGTCGCGATGAGTCTGGGTGCGGCAGCCGTCGCTGCGTCGTTCAGCCCGATCAACCCGTTCCAGGCCCAGATCGCCCAAAAGTTGGCACAGCTCCCCCTCGGCTCGGGATGGGAGTTCCGCACCACGCTGATGCTGCTGGCGCTCGGCTTCTGGACCTGGGGTGTGACCCGGCATGCACGCCGGACCCGCAAGCCTCCCGAGGCTGTCGAACTCGAAGCCGGAGCATCACTCGGCTGGCGCACTCCGCTGATTCTGCTCTCGGTGCTGGGAGCGTTCTCGGTGTTCCTCTACGGAATCCTGAGACTGGGATGGGATTTCGATCAGCTGTCCGCGGTCTTTTTCATCATGGGAGTCGTGGTCGGACTACTGGGCAGGCTCGGTGTTCGAGGGACCGTCGACGCGTTCGTCGAAGGCTTCAGATCCATGACGCTGGCGGCTCTGCTGATCGGGTTTGCCCGCGCCATTTCGGTGGTACTCGAGCAGGGCAGGATTCTCGATACAATCGTTCACGGGTTATCCGCCCCTCTGGCGAACCTCCCACCAGCGGTCTCGGCCATCGGCATCATGGCGGTGGAAGCCGGGATTCACGTGCCGGTCCCCAGTGTGAGCGGTGAGGCCGTGCTCACCCTCCCCGTTCTGGTTCCCCTCTCCGATCTGATCGGCCTATCCAGGCAGGTGACCGTGCTCGCCTACCAGTATGGAGCGGGCCTCTGCGAGCTCGTTACTCCGACTAACGGCGCCCTCATGGCCATGCTCGCGGCCGCCGGTGTCGGCTACGATGACTGGCTCAAGGCATTCACCAAGCTGATCGGCGGGCTGGTTCTCATCGGCATCGCGGCGATCATTCTCGCCATCGCCATTTCACTCTAGCGGGTCTTCAGGGATCGCTCGCCCGCGACCACGGGGCAGGAGAGCACTCCCGACTGCTCCAACCACTGGGTGTCTAAGCGGCGCCCAGACGAGCAGACTGTCGCCGCAGGGTGCACCCTCAGCCTGAAAATCGCGAGGAGCAGGAATCCGACGACCAACCGTGAGGCGACCAGCTTTCGTCCTGGGGCGCGGGCGACCCCCGGCTTTGAGGGACAATTGGTCCAGGTCGGGCAATTCTGCGTTGGCCAGCGATGAAGTGACTCATCCCCTGCTTCCGGCAGGGGACGGGGTCACCACTTGCTTGCAACGGGGGAGGATCGGACTATCCTTTGGGAGTTGGGTAACGCCCTACCAGACTGAGACTTATCGATGTCTGTCGATGTAACGGACCTTGGCCCATGTGGCACTAACGTTGCGTCTTACGCGTCTACAGATGGTAGAGGGGATGCCTCTGTGACGCGCAAAAGGGTGCTTCGATGAGCGAGTTGACCATCCGGGAAATGGAAAACGGCGAAGAGTTCGCCGAATGGTTCTCCGACCTCACGTTGCGGGAGGAACAGGAGACGGGTGACAGCGTTCACCTGGAGGAGCGTTTCCTGGTCCTGAGCAACGAAATCGGCGATTGGATCGGCGGACTCCGCTACTCCATGCGCGGCGGGGTGGCTCACATCCTGGATATCGCAGTGACGCCGGAAGAGCGGCACCTTGGTCACGGCCACTTGCTGGTTAGCGCCTTCGAAACCCGTGCTCGTGAGTCGGGGTCCCACCTGGCAGAATTCTGGACCGACAACCTTCGCGATGAGGGAGAGTTCATCCTGAACGGTTGGCAGCGCGTAATGAGGCGGGATGAGTACTTTGGCGGTAAGACGTGGTACCTCATGGAGAAGCGGCTGACCGCAGAGGCCTGATTCCGGGCACGGCGCTCTGGCGCCAGATTTCGACCTTCCCCCCAGCCTCCAACTGCTCCAAATTACAAGCCTTGACCGCGCGACCGTGGGCCCTCCACGGAGGCTTACTGTTGGATCGCATCAAACCAGGAATTGACCTGTGACCCTCACGGCCACCGCCAAGGCTTTCTTTACCAAGGTCGAGGTGCTTCGCGACCTTGAGGCCAAGGTCCACGAGATGATGGAGGCCCACGTCCGCAAGCGGAACCTCTGGTTCCCCAGCGACCTTCTGGAGCCTGCTCCGGGTGAATCGCCGGACGACCACGTGGTCATCCTTCGCAAGCGCGCCACTGGCATTCCCGATTCGGCCCGCGTGGCTCTCGCCCTCAATACCCTGACCGAAGAGGGGTTACCGCACTTTCACCGGCTGCTCGCGATACACCTTGGCGAGGACAGCCACTGGCGCCGCTGGAACAACATGTGGACCGCGGAAGAGGACCGGCATGGCGCCGTACTGCACGACTATATACGAGACACCCGGCTCATCAACCAGCGGCGTCTCGAGGAGATGCAGTATTCGTATCTGGAGAGCGGCTTTCATCCCGACTGGGACATGGACCCTTACCGGGTCTTCGTCTACACCACCCTGCAGGAACGGGCCACTCAGGTGTCGCACAGCGGGACCGGGCGCGCCGTCGCGGACTATGAGCCGCTGCTCAACGAAGTCCTCTCCAATGTCGCGCTCGACGAAGCCCGGCACTTCGCGTTCTACCGGACGGTTTTCGAGGAGATCCTGAAACGGGACCCGGACCAGGCTTTGCACTCGGCCTCGTTCATCATGCCGAGCATCGAAATGCCCGGACATACGATGCCGAGCTTCCGGGAAATTGCGGATGTGATTCGGCGGGCCGGGATTTACGGTCCTCGAGATTATCTCCGGATTGTGCAGGAGCAGATTCAGTACTGGCGGATCGAAACCCTGACCGGTCTGGGGGAGATGGGAAGGCTCGCCCAGGAAAAGATCGCGGGAATTCCCGACCGGCTCCGTCGCATTGCCGAGCACATCGAATCGCGGACCAAGTCCAAGACATTCGCCTTCGACGTCGTGTTCAATCGTGAATTCGCGATGGAGTAGATCGCGGGTTCGCAAGCTTGGCTGGACCATCGTTGCCGGCCTGATCGTCGGCTGCGGAGCCAAGAAGGCAACCGGAAAGGATTCCGCTGCAAAACACCCGGCCGATCCCGCGCAGGCGGATGCGGAAGAGCTGGGTCGAGCGCTATTCGACGCGGTTGATCGCGTCATGTCCTACCGCAGTTCCCACCAGAGCAAGCTTCCCAATTCACTCCGGACAGCAGGCATCGACAGCCTGAGCCCGACAATCGTTCTCCGCTACCAGAAGTCCGGCACATCTCCGCAGGTGACCGCCACCTTCCGGCGGACTTCGGGCCGGCAGTTAGCCAGCTGCGAGGGGACTAACGATGTCCTCGAGGATGCCAGCCTGCATGAGGGGGCCTACACCATAACCTGCACGTTGGCTGGCGGCGGGAGCCGGGGCTTCACGGTGGGTCGCCCTTCGGAATAGCCTTCCATCGTACCCACCGATGATTGAAGTCATCCAGATCGCCCGGCTCCTCGTCGCCGTCGTCTGCCTCGGCGCCGCGGTTGTCGCCCTCACCCACTGGGCCGTGAAGGCCAAGAAGCTGAGTCCGTTCAGCGGATTGGCCCGGGCCGTTCGCAAAGTCAGCGACCCCACCATCAAGCCGTTGGAGCGCCGGATCGTCCGATCCGGTGGCAACCCGGTGAATGCGCCATGGTGGCTGTTCTGGATCGTGGTGATCGGCGGATTGGTCTTCCTGAGTTTGCTGCAGTGGTCTCTGGGGACGCTGGTCTCGCTGGGATATGCCGCCCAGGCCGGTCCGCGAGGGGTCCTGCGCTTCCTGGTGGATGGGCTCTTCGGACTCTTGATCGCCTGCGTCCTGATCCGCGTCATCGCATCCTGGCTCGGCATTTCGAGCTACGCCCGGTGGATGAGGCCGATCGTCTTTCTTACCGACTGGCTGCTCGAACCGCTGCGGCGACTGATACCACCGCTTGGGATGTTCGATATCAGTCCTCTGGTCGCCTGGTTGCTCCTCGTTCTCGCCCGCTCACTGGTGCTGGGCCTTCTGTAAATAGATGCCACCGGTCGACGAAGTGCCCGGCGGCGTGAGGCTCACGATTCACGCTCAGCCGCGGGCGACTCTCAACCAGGTGGTCGGACTGCACGGCGATGCGGTCAAAGTCCGTCTGACGGCGCCGCCAGTGGACGATGCTGCGAACCAGGCCCTGGTTCAGCTGCTGTCCACGGTTCTCGGTGTCGCGCCTGCGCGAGTCCGGCTTACCGCGGGAAGTGCGGTTCGACGGAAAATCGTCGAAATAGCCGGGCTGACCCCCGAGGAGGCGCGAAAGCGGCTCGGACTTGGCGGTTAGGTGTCTGATGGGCTATCTTGGGTGAGGTGACAATTGACGTCGTGGTGATTTGCGCCTATTGCAGCCACGTTAAACAAGTGCTAAAACGGCCGCCCCTGGGTGCCGTTTTGGCCTCGGGGATTTTTCATCATTATGCCCTTCGATCGCACTTCACGCCTTGAGCTGCTCCCCCGCCTGCTGCGGGAGCGGATTCTCGTGCTTGATGGTGCCATGGGCACGATGATCCAGAGCTACAAGCTCGGCGAGGCTGACTACCGGGGTTCTCGATTCAAGGAGTGGCCTCGCGACCTCAAAGGCAACAACGATCTCCTGGTCCTGACCCAGCCCGATATCATCGAGGCGATTCACGCCGCATACCTCGACGCGGGCGCGGACATCATCGAGACCAATTCGTTCAACTCCACCGCGATCTCCATGGCCGACTACGGCATGCAGTCGCTGGTGCCGGAGCTGAACCAGACGGCCGCAGCACTGGCCCGTCGGGTAGCCGACCGAGCGGAGGCGGTCGACTCGCGCCCCCGCTTCGTGGCGGGCGTTCTGGGCCCCACCAACCGAACGGCATCCCTTTCGCCTGACGTGAACGATCCCGGGTTCCGCAACATCGAATTCCGGCAGCTGGTGGACACCTA
>DATIOP010000495.1:0-4210 GCA_035472975.1 Gemmatimonadales bacterium | reverse complement strand
GTGCCGAGCTCATGGAATGGCGCTGGCGGGGGGAGAGACGGCGCAGATGCCGGGACTCTATCAGCCGGGGCATTACGATCTGGCGGGCACCATCATCGGCGTGGTCGAGGAAGACGAGGCGCTGCACGGAGACAAGATCCGCCCCGGCGATCTCCTGCTGGCGTACGCGTCCACCGGTCTTCACACCAACGGCTACACGCTGGCCCGCCGAATCATCTTCGACACGCTCAAGCTTTCAACCCGGGATACTCTGCCGGAAACCGGTCAGAGCGTGGCCGATGCGCTCCTGGCCGTTCACAAAAGCTACTTCAAGGCGGTATTTCCGGTCCTGCAGCACATCCATGGGCTGGCCCACATCACAGGCGGCGGAATTCCGGGAAATCTGGTGCGGATCTTGCCCCCCGGTTGTGAAGCTGTTGTGCAGCAACGCAGTTGGGCGCTGCCCCCCTTATTCCGGCTGTTGCAGGACGCCGGAAAAGTGTCGTCCGCCGAGATGCAGGATGTATTCAATCTCGGTGTGGGTATGATCGCCGTACTTCCGCCCGGCCAGGTAAGTGCCGCGGAAACAGCGGCGGCGAACGACGGAGTAAAGACGTGGCTTCTGGGCGAAATTCGCTCGGGCTCCGGGGGGGTGACCATCATCGACTGAAATATCAGGAGGTCACGACATGCATCGCCGTGCTACCGTTCTCTTCGCGGCCCTGGCACTTCTCCCGGCCGCTTCGCTTCTGGCGCAGGGCAATTCCGAATGCAGCGCCTACATCGGACCAGACGCAAACATTTGTAATGCCGCCGTGGATGGAGCCGTGCTGTTCCACCCGGTGGCCGGCATGCTGGTGAGCGGTGGTAATCCGACGCTGGGCCAGGTGGGCACGCTGGGAGGCTTCCCGCACCTGACGATTTCCGCCCGGGTAAACGCCACCAAGTTCCATCTCCCCGATCTGAATTACAACGGCACCGGCACCACGGTGGCCTCGGCGGATGAGGTCGTGGCCCCGGCTCCTCAGGTCGAAGCGTCGCTCGGTCTGTTCAAGGGAATGAGCAATGGACTCCTCGCCATCGACCTGCTGGGCTCCGCTCAGCTCCTGCCCACCAACCAGATCGACAATTTCAGCGTGGACAAGGACGCCACTTCGATCGGCGACGTCGCCCTCGGCTTTGGGTACGGCGCCCGGGTCGGGGTGATCAATCAGATGGGCGCCATTCCGGGGATCGCGGTTTCCGCGATGCACCGCGGCATTCCCGAGGTGACCTACGGTGACGTCTCTCAAGGCAACCAATACCGTTACGGTGTCAACCTGGACGCGACCAACCTCCGCGCCATGGCCGGCTATAACTTCGGTATCGCCAGCATCGGCGGGGGACTGGGCTGGGACAAGTACACCGGCAAGGCCGATATCGAATTCAACCCGACGGTCGGTCCGACGCAATTCATTTCCAAGGATCTCGACCAGGAGCGCACGCTGGCCTTCCTGGATGCGGGCCTCAACCTCGGTTTCCTCAACCTGGTGGGTGAGGTTGGCTGGCAGTTCGGGAAGGATTTGAATCTGAGCACTACGTTCGAGAACAACGACCCGAAGGACAACCGGCTCTTTGGCTCGGCGGCGCTGCGCTTCACCTTCTAGTAGAACTTGAACTTGGTGTCACGAGGCCCGGCAGGCGCCGGGCCTCGTTGTTATTCCGCCCTTGTCAGTCCGCAGATCGCAGCAGATCTTCAGCAGTGTGAATCATTTCGATGCAATGGGCCGGGCCCTCGAACTCGCCTGGAATGGGTGGGGGCGGGTGGCGCCGAACCCGCTGGTCGGCGCGGTGGTGCTTCAGGGTGATGATCTGGTCGGGGAAGGGTTTCACGCCGAGTTCGGTGAGCGGCATGCCGAGGTTGCAGCACTGGAAGCGGCGGGATCTCGAGCGGCGGGAAGCACTGTGCTTGTCACCCTGGAACCCTGTAATCACCAGGGGAAGCAGCCGCCCTGTACTGCGGCACTCATCAAAGCCGGCGTGCGCCAAGTCATCGCTGCCGTCGCCGATCCCAATCCCGAAGCGGGTGGTGGTGCCGCAGCACTGATCGCCCAGGGCATCAAGGTCGAAATCGGGCTTCGCGCCGAGGAGGCCTCGCGCCAGAACGCGGCATTCCTGCACCAGTTCACCGGGACCGAGCGACCCTTCGTCGCCCTCAAGCTGGCCACCACACTCGACGGCAAGATCGCGGACCACGCCGGCCGTTCCCGCTGGATCTCGGGAGCCAAGGCCCGGGAGTTCGTGCACTGGCTCCGGGCCGGTTACGATGCGATCGGTGTCGGTGGCTATACCGCCCGGACCGATGATTCGTCGCTCACCGCCCGGGGCAGCGTGGAACCCAGGATTCCTCCCAAGCGGGTTGTCTTCGATCGATTGGGAGATCTTCCCGCCAGCCTCATCCTGGTTAAGACGGCGCGAGAGATTCCCACGCTTCTGCTCACGACACCGTCGGCTTCACCCGCTAAGATCGATGCGCTCGAATCTGCCGGAGTCGAGGTTCACCAGAGCCCTTCGCTGACCTCGGCGCTGGATCTGCTGGGGCGGCAAGGGGTGCAGTCGCTGCTGGTCGAAGGTGGGGGGCGCATGGCCGGAGCGCTGCTCGCCGAGGGACTGGTCGATCGCTATTACTGGATTCAATCCCCGGTCTGGCTCGGCGATGATGGAATTTCTGCCATCGAAGGGATTCCGGGCTCGCGTCTCATGGAGGCGGAACGCTGGCAGGTGGTCGAGCGCCGCGCGTTGGGAGAAGACACACTCCTCGTAGTGGATCGGGCCGGATGTTTACCGGAATCGTAACCGCGGTCGGCAGCATTCGGCGCGCGACTCAAGGCTCCGACGGGCTGAGCCTCGAGATCGCGGCACCCTATGCCGATCTCCTGGCAGGGGAGAGCATCGCGGTGGATGGCGCGTGCCTCACCGTGGAGCGATATGGCGAGGGCTGGTTCTCGGTCCACGTGATCAAGACCTCGCTCGACCGCACCAACTTCGGATCCCTTAAGGCGGGTCGCAGCGTGAACCTGGAGCGCGCCCTCCAGGTCGGGGATCGCCTGGGCGGGCACCTGGTCCAGGGTCACGTGGACGGTGTGGGGACCGTGGAGCGGGTAAGCCAGCAACAGGACGCCCGGATCCTCGACATCCGGGTCCCGGCTGAAGTGGCGCAAGTCTCTATTCCGCTGGGGTCTGTGACGGTGGACGGGGTCAGCCTGACAGTTAACTCCTTGCCGGCGCCTAATTTGATCCAGGTCTCCCTCATCCCGTTTACTTTACAGCATACGACCTTGGGCCAGCGGCAGGCGGGAGATAGGGTGCACTTGGAGGGGGACACGATTGGGAAGTACGTCAGGCAGTTGCTGGGAGAACGGGGGAGCCGTCAGCCATGAGCCTCGCGACTCGATTTCAATCGCGAGGGCACCGAGGACACAGTTCCGAGTACCGAGTACTGACGTTCTGGCTATTGGCTAACCGCTAATAGCTAACAGCTAACAGCTAACACCATGACCTTTGGAACGATAGAACAAGCCATCGACGACCTCCGGAACGGCAAACTCATCATCGTGGCCGATGACGAGGACCGGGAGAACGAGGGCGACCTGATCTGCGCGGCAGAGCTGGTCACCCCCGAGATGGTCAATTTCATGATCACCCATGCCCGCGGCTGGGTCTGTCTCGCCCTGTCGCACGAGCGGTGTGAGCAGCTGGGTCTCCAGCAGATGGAGAGCCAGAACTCCGAGTCGATGCGGACCGCGTTCACCGTCACCATCGATGCGGATCATCGGTTCGGCGTCACCACCGGCATCTCGGCCTCCGACCGAGCCAAGACCATTCACGTCGCCATCAATCCTGCGACGGCTCCCTCGGATCTGCGCCGTCCGGGACACGTGAACCCGGTGCGGGCCCGTCCCGGCGGCGTGCTGCAACGCGTCGGACACACCGAGGCCGCGGTGGATCTGGCTCGGCTCGCCGGTCTCTATCCCGCCGGAGTGATCTGCGAGGTGCTCAATCAGGATGGCTCCAGCGCGCGGCGCCCACAGCTCGAGGCCTTCGCGGCGGAGCATGGTCTTACCTTCGTGACCGTCGCCCAACTCGTGGCGTATCGGCTCCGGATGGAGCAGCTGGTCCATCGTCTCGCCGAGGCGAAGCTCCCGACCAAGTACGGCGAGTTCAAGATCATCGGCTACAGCAACGACGTGGA
>DATIOP010000494.1:0-6695 GCA_035472975.1 Gemmatimonadales bacterium | reverse complement strand
CGTTTGCGCATGCGTCCCGGCGCTCCGGTCGGCTTCGGCAAGATCGGCGACATCCCCTGGCTTGGCTTGCCGGGCAATCCGGTAAGCACGATGGTGACCTTCGAACTCTTTGCGCGCCCGGCCATCCGGAAAATTTGCGGCCGCGGTAAACCCTTCCGTGCGTCCACTCAAGTCACTGTGGCCGAGCCGATCATACTCACTGCCCGGCTGCAGCACTTTCTGCGAGTCGTACTGACGAACGGCAAGGAAGGCTTCGAAGCAAGGCTCACCGGACCTCAAGGCTCCGGAATTCTGACCTCCATGTTGAGGGCCGACGCATTACTCATCGTTCCCGAAGGCCAGTTCCAGACGCCGAGCGGCGCAAAGGCCCAGGCACTGGTGCTGGACAGTCCGACGCACCAGGAACTCCCGCCCTTCTAAGCCTCTTTGCGGTCAGCGCTCCGGGACTGGAAGAACTCACCGCTCGAGAGCTGACAGCGCTGGGGTGCGCCGGCGTCGCCGCGGAGCCGGGTGGCGTCGCTTTCCAGGGCGATTGGGAGACGATGGCGCGTGCCAACCTCTGGCTCCGCACCGCCAGCCGGGTGCTCGTTCGCTTCGGAACCTTCCATGCCCGAGCGCTTGGTGAGCTGGAACGGCGAGCCTCACTCCTGCCCTGGGACAAATACCTGACACCCGGTCGCCCGGTGCACCTCCGAGTAACCAGCCGGAAGTCTCGACTCTATCACCAGCGCGCCATCGCGGAACGGATAGGAAACGGAATTCGGGAGGTGACCGGTACCTCGCCCCAGAGCGCTTCCGGCAATGAAGAGGCGAGCGGCGATGAGCAGGTCGTCGTGGTTCGCGTGCTGCGCGACGAATGCCTCGTCAGTCTCGACTCTTCGGGTGAGCTTCTCCACCGCCGCGGTTACCGGCTCGCCACCGCCAAGGCCCCGCTGCGCGAGACGCTGGCCGCGGCCCTCCTCCTGGCCAGCGAGTGGGACGGCGTTCATCCTCTGATCGATCCCTTCAGCGGGTCCGGCACGATTCCGATCGAAGCGGCGCTGCTGGCGCGAAAGATTCCGCCGGGTCTCAACCGACAATTCGGTTTTCAGCATTGGCGCGGCTACGAGCCGGCGAAATGGGAGGGGCTCGTCGAGTCTGCCCGTCGGGGAATCCTGGCGGAGGCCCCGGGAACAATTCTGGGATCCGATCGTGATTCCGGTGCAGTCACCGCGGCGAAGTCGAATGCCGAGCGCGCCGGGGTGATGCGGGATCTGGTGTTGGAGAAAGCGAGCGTGTCAACGCTCAAATCGCCCGGTCCGGTGGGCTGGATGGTCACCAACCCACCTTACGGTACGCGGGTCGGGGAGCGCCAACGACTGCGCGATCTGTACGCCAGCCTTGGCAACGTCCTCAGAAAGAAATTCCCTGGCTGGCATCTCACGATGCTGGTGGCGGCGGGAGGGCTGGAACGGCAGACGGGAATCGCACTCCGAAGCGTCCTCGAGACGAACAATGGCGGGATCGGTGTGCGAGCCCTGTCCACCCGAGGTGTACGCGAGTCGCGTTGATTTCGCGCGGACCTGCCGTTAATCTTCCGCGCAGAAGGGGAGTAGCTTATTTGGAGTCGAGTAGGACTCCAGACGGTCAAATCGTCAAGACTGCAGGCGGCACAGCCAAGCCTGCACGGTTTGATCGGATCCGGGCCTCAAGCCCGCGTTCAAGGCGAGACCTTCGTCCCGGTCGGCCTGCCGCTCAGCGGCGGCCGGCCCGATTGGACGAGGCCTCGCTTTTTTCATTTTGGAGGAGTTGGAATGAACAACGTGAAGACCTTCCTGCTGATGGGCGCCCTGATGGCACTTTTCCTTGCTGCAGGACAGGCCATCGGCGGCTCGCAGGGACTGGTGACGGCGTTCGTGATGGGGAGTCTCATGAACTTCGGGATGTTTTTCTTCTCGGACAAGCTCGTCCTGCGGATGTACGGCGCGAAACTGGTTACCGAGGCGGAGGCGCCGGAGTTCTACCGGATGGTGGACCGGCTGCGGCAGCGGGCCGGACTCCCCATGCCGAAGCTGGCCGTGGCACCGCACGAACAGCCCAATGCGTTCGCCACCGGCCGAGGCCCGCGACACGCCGTCGTGGCCGTGACCACCGGAATCCTCAAGTTCATGCCTCAGGAAGAACTTGAAGGGGTTCTGGCTCACGAGCTGGCCCACATCAAGAACCGCGACATGCTGATCTCGACCATCGCGGCGGGATTCGCCGGCGCGATTGGCTACCTGCCCTACCTGTTGCTCTTCACCGGGCAGAGGGACAACGAGGGCCGACATCCATTCGTCGAGCTTGCCCTGGTGCTCCTGGGGCCGATTGCGGCAATGTTTATCCAGCTCGCCGTGTCGCGGCAGCGGGAGTTTGAGGCCGATCGGGTCGGAGCGGAAATTCTCGGCCGTCCCATGCCCCTCGCCAATGCGCTTCGCAGACTGGACGCGATGTCACATCGGATCCCGATGCAGATCGCCCCTGCAGTCGCCCCGCTGGCCCAGGTAAACCCGCTGCCGGGCCAGGGTGGAATCTCCTCGCTCTTCAGTACGCACCCTCCGACCGAACAGCGGGTAGAGCGGCTGGAGGGGATGGCGGGGACGCTGCCCGGTGCCTGAGCACGCGCCGGAAGTCTGGCTGGCCTTCGCGGGCCTAGTCGTCTTTCTCCTCGTACTGGACCTGGGGGTGCTGAATCGGCGCGCCCATGCCCTTTCTCACCGCGAGGCGATTCTCTGGTCCGCCGGAATCATCCTGACGGCATTGCTCTTCGGGCTCTGGCTGCTGGTCAGGGAAGGTCACCAGACGGCGTTGGAGTATTTCACCGGGTATCTGATCGAGCTGTCGCTCAGCGTCGATAACCTGTTCGTCTTCCTGATCATCTTTCAGTATTTCGCGGTCCCTCCGGAGCTGCAGCCTCGGGTTCTCAAATGGGGCATCTTCGGCGCCGTGCTCATGCGCGGTTTCATGGTGGCAGGCGGGGCACTCCTGATCCAGGAATTGGAATGGATCATCTACATCTTCGGTGTCATCCTGATCATCACCGGGATTCGGGTCTTCAAGTCCGGTGGGCACCGCGTCGAGCCAGAGAAGAATCCCCTCGTGAGAGTTGCGAAGCGTCTGATGCCGGTTACTTCGACCTATTCCGGCCAGCACTTCTTCGTCTCGACAGTCAAGGGACTGTCCGCGACTCCGCTCTTCCTAGTGCTGCTCGTCATCGAGTGGAGCGACCTGGTCTTCGCGATTGACAGCATCCCCGCGGTCTTTGCCATCACGCGGGATCCCTTCATCGTTTACACCTCGAACCTGTTTGCCATTCTCGGCCTGCGCGCCCTGTTCTTCGTCGTGGCCGGCGCCATGGAACGGTTCGCCTATCTGAAGCCCGCGGTGGCGCTGATTCTGGTGTTCGTTGGCGCCAAGATGGTGGGCGCGCACTGGGTCCACCTCCCGACCGGGATTTCCCTGGGAATCATCCTCGGGGTACTGAGCGCGGCCATCGTCGCGTCGGTGCTCAAACGGCCCAAGGAGGTCAGCGAGGAGACGTAGCCGTTACACCGGATGAGCGGGCGCGGCGGCGAACCGTATATTCCGTCGGTGCCATGAGTGATCTCTTCCGGGGAACGACCGCGCTCATCACCGGCGCATCGCGCGGCATCGGCGCCGCGTTCGCCGACCTGCTGGCTCAGCGGGGGGCGAATCTCGTCCTGGTTGCACGCCACGCCGATACCCTGAACCCCATCGCCGAACGAGCCCGCGCTCGAGGCGTGCGAGTCACCCTCATCCCGGCCGACCGCACCCGTCCTGAAGCCCCGGACGAGATCGCGGACAGGGCGGGGCGGGACGGGCTCACCATCGACCATCTGATCAACAACGCCGGACTCGGTGGCGCGGGCCGGTTCCAGGATGTTCCGATCGCCGAACAGCTGCCCACAATCGAGGTGAACGTGCAGGCGCTGACCGCCCTGGCCGGCCGCTTTCTGCCCGGCATGGTTCAACGCTCACGAGGGGGACTCCTCAATGTCGCGTCGACATCGGCGTTCCAGGGCCTGCAGTGGCTTCCGGTCTATTCCGCCTCGAAGGCCTACGTGGTCACCTTGAGCGAGGCGATCTGGGTCGGTTTGCGCGGTACCGGGGTCCGCTGTTGCTGCCTC
Organism: Gemmatimonadales bacterium; assembly: GCA_035472975.1. Taxonomy (GTDB): domain Bacteria; phylum Gemmatimonadota; class Gemmatimonadetes; order Gemmatimonadales; family GWC2-71-9; genus DATBGE01. Next base: position 2,529 of record DATIOP010000494.1, on the reverse strand, counting down.
TCCCCCGGACCGGTCGATACCCCTTATTTCGATAACAATCAGATCGATCGCCCACCCAAGTGGGCGATGCAGAGCGCCGAAGCAGTGGCTCGAGCCGGTTTGCGAGGCTACGAGCGCAACGACTGCCACGTACTTCCGTTCCTGCCCTTCCGCCTCCTGGCCTGGAGTACCCGTCTCGCACCCCGCGCGCTGGCTGCCCGCCTCGGCGGGTGGTACGCCGCCCCACACAATCGATGATCTGGAAACCGGCGGTGGCTCTGGCCACCATGGGAGGGTTACTCATCCGTGGCCCTCTGGATCAGGCTGCGCCAGATCCAATTTCTCACGGCGCGATCGAACGCATCCAGGCCAATCCAAACATCCATCCCGCGGGCCGACTCAGTGGGCGAACCCTGACGCTGGCGCTCGAAGCCCGAAATGGACGCTGGTACCCTATGGCCGAGGGCGGCCTCAGCGTCGAAACCATGGCCTTCGCCGAAGGGAGTGGGCCTCTTCTCATCCCAGGACCTCTGATCCGGGTCCCTTCGGGGACCGAGGTCCGGGTGAGCGTTCGAAATCGACTGGCAGTTCCCCTGGTCATTCACGGGCTGACTGCCCGACCGGTCTCAGGTGACGACTCGCTCATCGTGCCACCGCGCGGCACCGGGGAGGCTCGCTTCCGGGTAAACGAGCCCGGCAGTTACTACTACTGGGGCTCCACCAGTGGTCTAGGCATTGGTGACCGAGATGGATTGGACAGCCAGCTCAACGGCGCCATCATCGTGGACCCGCCCGGGAGCGTCGTGACGGACCGTGTGTTCATGATCGGGGTGTGGTTTCGGCCCGCGGACACAAGCTCCAGCCATCCGGTGGCCGATCAGGACATCATGACCATCAATGGCAAGTCATGGCCTCACACCGAACAATTCACGTTCACTCAAGGTGACACGGTTCATTGGCGCTGGATCAATCCTTCGGCCAGCTCCCACCCGATGCATTTGCATGGGTTCTATTTCCAAGTGGAGAGCCGCGGCGACGGGCAGCGGGACACCTCCTACGCCCCGGATCGGCGGCCTCGAGAAGTCACCGAGCTGATGCTGCCTGGCGGCACGATGCTCATGAACTGGGTGCCGGAGCGCACCGGCAACTGGCTCTTCCACTGCCACTTTTCATTCCACGTCTCGCCCGACGCATCCCTTGCCGATTCGGGATTCGACGAGAGCCCGGCAACCGGCGGCAGTGGACATACCCAGCACCGCCATCGAATGAGTGGCTTGGTGCTGGGACTTCACGTGACACCTGGTACTGGTACTCCCGCCGCACAGCCGCCCCCGCAACAGGCACGGGACATCCGGCTCCTGGTGCAAACCCAGGCGCACCGGTTCGGCCCGGCACCGGGCTATGGCTACGTCATACAGACGGGCAGCGTCGAACCCGCCCGCGACTCGATCGTGATCCCGGGGGCTCCCTTGCTTCTCGAGCGAGACCAGCCAGTCCGAATTAAGGTGGTGAATCATCTGGCCCAACCCACGGCGGTTCACTGGCACGGCATCGAATTGCAGAGTTATCCCGACGGCGTGCCCGACTGGAGTGGAGCCCCGGGTCGGCTCATGCCGCCCGTTGTGCCGGGCGATTCGTTTGTCGCCGAATTCACCCCACCTCGCGCCGGCACATTCATCTATCATGCCCACCTGAACGAGCTGGAGCAGATGCATCTCGGCCTCTATGGGCCGCTCATCGTGCTCGAGCCGGGCACGACCTTCGATCCTGCGACCGATCACATCGTGATCGTGAGTCCCGACGGCCCGTCCACCGACAGCACCGGCGGCCTGCTCAATGGCAGCAAGACCCCGGAGCCAATCCTGATGCGGGTAGGAACGGTGCACCGCCTGCGGCTCATCAACATTCACGGCGACTACCGGGTGCTCTTTACTCTGGAGTCGCGCGGCGGGCCGGTGGAATGGCGCCAGCTCGCCAAGGACGGAGCGGCGGTCGCGACGGGACTGGCGGGGCCGCAACCTGCGCGACTGCTCACCGGCCCGGGGGATACCGCTGATTTTGAGCTCCGGCCCGACACTGCCGGTGACTTGGTCCTCAACGTTCAGGCGCCGTTTGCCGAACCGCCGTGGAAGCTCTCCCTACCCATCCGCGTGATTCCCGATCGCGCCCCGTGACCCGGGTCACCCTGCTGGACCGACTGGGTCTCCACCGGAAGGAACTCCGCGCCTGGGCGATGTACGACTGGGCCAACTCGGCGATGGTCACCACCATCGTCACCGCGGTCTTCCCGATCTATTTCGCCGCCGTCGCCGGCGCGGATCTGGGCACCGCACAGGCCACCTACCGCCTCGCGGTAGCGACGACCATCGCACTAGCCATCATCGCGGTGCTCGCGCCGATTCTCGGTACGCTCGCCGACCAGGCCGGCATCAAGAAGCGCTTGCTGGGCGGGTTCCTGTTGATCGGGGTGGTTGCTGTCGGCCTCATGTTTTTCATCGAACGGGGCGAGTGGCTCTACGCCGCGGTGCTCTTCGTGGTGGCGAACATTGC
>DATIOP010000493.1:0-7046 GCA_035472975.1 Gemmatimonadales bacterium | reverse complement strand
CGGCGCTGCTGGTGACGATGACTGCCTGGCTCACCCTGCCTGGACTGATGCTGGCCCAGGAACCCGCGCAGCACGCCGGCGGCGAGGCCAACCTGGTTCTCCCCGATCTGGGCACCGTGAGTTTCCTCGGCGGGACCAGCGGGCGAACCCTGCTCATGTTCGGGCTGCTGGTCGCCGGTCTGGGACTGGTCTTCGGCCTGGTCACCTACAGCAGGCTCCGGAACCTGCCGGTGCACAAGTCGATGCTCGAGGTCTCGGAGCTGATCTACGAGACCTGCAAGACCTACCTGCTGACCCAGGGCAAGTTCCTGATGATTCTCTGGGCGCTCATCGCGGTGGTAATCGCCTTCTACTTCGCGGTGCTGCAGCACTTCCCGCTCGGGCGGGTGGCGATCATCCTCACCTGGAGCCTGATCGGCATCGCCGGCAGCTACAGCGTGGCCTGGTTCGGCATCCGGGTGAACACCTTCGCCAATTCCCGCACCGCGTTCGCGGCGCTCAAGGGCAAGCCGTATCCCTGCTATGCCATCCCGCTCCAGGCCGGCATGAGCATCGGCATGCTCCTGATCAGCGTCGAGCTGCTGCTGATGCTCATCATCCTGTTGTTCATTCCGGGTGCGTACGCCGGGGCCTGCTTCATCGGCTTCGCGATCGGGGAATCGCTCGGGGCCGCGGTGCTCCGAGTGGCGGGCGGGATCTTCACCAAGATCGCGGACATCGGCTCCGACCTGATGAAGATCGTGTTCAAGATCAAGGAGGACGATGCCCGGAATCCGGGTGTGATCGCCGACTGCACCGGTGACAATGCCGGCGACTCGGTGGGCCCCTCGGCCGACGGTTTCGAGACCTACGGCGTTACCGGGGTCGCGCTGATCGTCTTCATTCTGCTCGCCGTAAAGGATCCGACCGTCCAGGTGCAGCTGCTGGTATGGATCTTCGTGATGCGCATCATGATGATCGTCGCGTCGGCGGTGTCCTACTTCATCAACGCGGCCTGGACCAAGTCACAGGACTCCGAGAAGGACAAGATGGACTACGAGCACCCGCTCACCAGGCTGGTGTGGATCACCTCGATTGTCTCGGTCGCGATCACGTACGTCGTGTCGATGCAGTTGATCCCCGACCTGGGCGGCGCCGGCTCCGGGTTCTGGTGGAAGCTTGCGACCGTCATCACCTGCGGCACTCTCGCCGGCGCCATCATTCCCGAGCTGGTGAAGGTCTTCACCTCGGTCAATTCGCGGCACGTGCGGGAGGTGGTGACCAGCTCGGAGCAGGGTGGGGCATCGCTCAACATTCTCTCCGGCCTGGTCGCCGGGAATTTCTCGGCCTACTGGCTCGGTATGACGATGCTGCTCCTGATGGGCATCGCCTATGGAGTCAGCACGACCTTTCCCGAAGGCATCATGCTGGCGCCGGCGGTATTCGCTTTCGGCCTGGTGGCCTTTGGCTTCCTGGGCATGGGTCCAGTCACCATCGCGGTGGATAGTTATGGCCCGGTGACCGACAACGCCCAGTCGGTATATGAGCTGTCACTCATCGAGACCGTCCCGAATATCAAGGGCGAGCTCAAGCAGCAGTTTGGCTTCGACGCGAATTTCGAGAAGGCGAAGAGCCATCTGGAGGAGAATGACGGCGCCGGCAACACCTTCAAGGCGACCGCCAAGCCGGTGCTCATCGGGACCGCCGTGGTCGGGGCTACCACGATGATCTTCTCGATCATCGTCGCTCTCACCCACGGGCTCGAGCCGGAGCTGCTCTCCAACCTGTCGATCCTGCACCCGCCGTTCCTGCTGGGGCTCATCACCGGCGGTGCTGTGATCTACTGGTTCACCGGCGCCTCGATCCAGGCGGTCACCACCGGCGCCTACCGCGCCGTAGAATTCATCAAGGCCAACATCAAGCTGGAAGGCGTCACCAAGGCCTCGGTGACCGACTCGAAGAAGGTGGTCGAGATCTGCACCAAGTACGCCCAGGCGGGAATGATCAACATTTTCCTGGTGGTGTTCTTCTCTACCCTCGCCTTCTCCTTCGTCGAGCCGTACTTCTTTATCGGCTACCTGATCTCGATCGCGCTGTTCGGACTGTACCAGGCCATCTTCATGGCCAACGGTGGCGGTGCCTGGGACAACGCCAAGAAGATCGTGGAAACCGAGCTCAAGGCGAAGGGGACTCCGCTGCACGATGCGACCGTCGTAGGCGACACGGTGGGGGATCCCTTCAAGGACACCTCCTCGGTGGCGCTCAACCCGATCATCAAGTTCACCACGTTGTTCGGGCTGCTTGCCGTGGAGCTCGCCGTGAGCCTCACCGCCGAGCGGGGCTCCGGGCTGACTCATGCGCTGGCTGGACTTTTCCTGGTGCTTTCGATGTTCTTCGTGTACCGGTCCTTCTACGGGATGCGGATTCAGAGCTCGTAGATCGCTTGGATTGAGAATCTCTTGGTTGTTGAGTGCCATAGGCCATAAGCCTTAAGTCATAAGCAACTCAGCTTAAGGCTTAGGGCTTATGGCTTTCGGGGACACGGTTGGAGCCCTAACTTTCTACCTCGCATGTCTGCCTCTGCTCCTACCGCCCACCACGCTCAGCCGGTAACAGCGGGTCTGACCCGTGCCCAGTTGCACGAGCTGTACTACTGGATGCGGCTCACCCGTTCGCTCGAGGAGCGGCTGGTTAATCTCTACCGGCAGACCAAGGTGATCGGTGGCCTCTTCCGGTCGCTCGGCCAGGAGGCCGATGCGGTCGGGAGCGCGTATGCGCTTGACCGCAGCAAGGGAGACATCCTTTCCCCCCTGATCCGTAACCTGGGCTCGATGCTGGTGCAGGGTGCCACCCCCCTCGAAGTCCTGCGGCAGTACATGGCCAAGGCTCAGAGTCCCACCGCCGGCCGCGAGCTGAACATCCATTTCAATGATCTCACCCGCGGCTTCATCGGTCAGATCTCCCATCTGGGCGACATGGTCCCGGTCATGGCGGGTGTGGCGTTGCAGTTCAAGATGACGAAGCAGCCGCGCGTCGGTCTGGTCTACGTGGGAGACGGGGCGATGAGTACCGGCGCATTCCACGAGGGGATCAACTTCGCGGCGGTGCAACGGCTGCCGCTCGTGGTCGTGAGCGAAAACAACGGGTATGCATACAGTACGCCGATGCGGGTCCAGACCGCGGTGAAGAGCCTGGCCGATCGCGCCGTGGCCTACGGCATTCCCGGAATTACGGCGGATGGAAACGACGTGCTCGAGGTTTACCAGGTCACTCGGACCGCGGTGGACCGCGCCCGGGCCGGTGAGGGTGTCACCCTCATCGAGCTGATGACCTATCGCCGCAAGGGTCACGCGGAACACGATAACCAGTCCTACGTGCCGCCCGGAGAGATCGAGTCGTGGGAACGGAACGACCCGATCGATCGCTATATCCGGCGGCTCACCGACAGCGGCTGGGCGTCGTCCGACGAGCTCCGGGAGATCGAGGGGAGAATCGAGAAGGAGCTCGATGCGGCGATCGCGCTCTGCGAAAACGAACCCCTGCCCGATGCCTCCACCGCTTTGAGTGACGTCTACCAGGACTTCCCGATCGAACCGCACTGGTACCGGGGACTCGATGCCTGAGGTCACCTATCTCGAGGCGCTCCGCCAAGGGCTCTGGGAGGAAATGGAGCGGGACGAGCGGGTCTTCATCCTCGGCGAGGATGTTGGTGCCTACGGGGGGGCCTTCAAAGTGACCGAAGGGTTTCAGTCCCGGTTCGGCGCCGGGCGGGTAATCGACACGCCGATCTCCGAGGCCGCCATCGTGGGTGCCGCTGCCGGCGCCGCGCACATGGGGATGCGCCCGGTGTGCGAGATGCAGTTCATTGATTTCATCTCGTGCGCCTATGACATGCTTACCAACTACGTTGCCACCGCCCGGTACCGCGCCAATCTCGCAACGCCAATCGTCGTGCGCGGCCCGTCGGGTGGTTACGTGCGGGGAGGACCGTTCCACTCCCAGAATCCGGAAGCGGCCTTCCTGCACACTCCGGGACTCAAGATCGTGTGTCCCGCCACGGCGCGCGATGCGAAGGGCTTGATCAAGTCCGCGATCCGGGACGACGATCCGGTTCTCTATTTCGAGCACAAGTATCTCTACCGGCGCATCAAGGAAGATCTCCCGGCTGGCGAAGAGATCCTGACTCCGATTGGCCAGGCGCGCATCGCGAGGGAAGGGAAGCATCTTTCGGTCATCACCTGGTCGGCCATGGTCTTCAAGGCGCTGGACGCCGCCGAGCGGCTGGCCCGAGAGGACGGGCTCGAGGTCGAAGTACTCGACCTGCGGTCGCTTCTTCCGATGGACGACGAGGCGATCGCCGCGACGGTGAAGAAGACCAACCGGGTGCTGATCGCCCACGAGGATACCAGGACCGGCGGGGTCGCCGGAGAGATCACCGCCCGCATCAACGAGCTGGCATTCGAATGGCTTGACGCCCCGGTTCGCCGGGTCTGCGCCCACGACGTCCCGTTACCTTATGCACCGACTCTGGAAGATTTCGTGCTGCCCCAGGTGGACGATCTGGTGGCGGCGTGCAGGTGGTTGGCGAGATACTAGGGGTAGCTATTAGCTATTAGCTGTTAGCTATTAGCGACTACGGTTACTTAACAGCGAACAGCTAACCGCTAACAGCTTCAGTACCGGACGCTCGGAGATCGAGTCATGGCCAAGATTGACGTCATCATGCCCCAGATGGGCGAATCCATCGCCGAGGGCACTCTCTCCCGCTGGATGAAGAAGGTGGGAGAAGAGGTAAAGCGCGACGAGCCGATCTTCGAGATCTCCACCGACAAGGTGGATGCGGAGATTCCTGCGCCGGGCGCTGGTGTTCTCGCCGAGATCCTGGTCACCGAGGGCCAGACGGTTCCGGTGCAGACGGTAGTCGCGAGAATTGAGACCGAGAAGGGAGCGGCAATCGCCGCCCCGGCGCCCGAGCCGGTCAAGGCGGTCGAGTCGGTCAAGGCGGTGGAGTCGGTCGCCGCTCAGCCCGCCAGGCCAACCTCCCCGTCCGCCCCGCCCGCCATGTCCGCCCCGACCGCCGCGTCCGCTCCGCGTCCGACTCCTCCAGCTCCTCCGGCTACCGGCAATGGCCCCGAGACGGCGGAGGATCGGTTGCGGCGGAAGTCCACTCCGCTGGTCCGGAAGATCGCAGCCGAGCACAACATCGATATCGGTTCGGTTACGGGTACCGGACACGCCGGCCGCGTCACCAAGGAAGACATCCTCGGCTTCATCGAGTCGGGAGCTCCCGCGCCCCAGCGTATCGCGGCCCCTGCGCCAGCGCCGGTTGCCGCCGCGGCAGCCGCCACCGGCCCCGGTGTGGAGCCATGGGAAGGCGACCGGGTGGAACCATGGTCCCGCATCCGCAAGCTCACCGCCGACCACATGGTCATGTCGCGGCGAGTCTCCGCTCACGTCAACAGTCTCTTTGAGATCGACTTCACGCGGGTCGGACAGATCCGGGGGAAGAAAAAGAAGGAGTATGCCGAACGCGGTGTGAACCTGACCTTCCTTGCCTTCATTACCAAGGCGGTGGCCGAGAACCTCCGCAAACACCCGGTGATTAACTCCGCGGTGTCCAACGAGACCACGATTTTCCGGCGGGACATCAACATCGGCATCGCGGTGGCGCTGGATTGGGGTCTCATCGTCCCGGTGATCAAGCACGCGGACGAGCTATCGCTGCTGGGGATCGCGCGCGCCATCAACGAGCTGGGGGAAAAGGCCCGGACCAAGAAGCTCAATCCCGATGACGTGCAGCGCGGCACCTTCACTATCACCAACCCTGGTGGGTTCGGCTCCTATGCCGGTACTCCGATCATCAATCAGCCCCAGGTCGCGATCCTCGGCGTCGGCGCCATCGAGAAGCGGCCGTCGGTGGTGACCCTCCCTGACGGCACCGACTCCCTCGGCATTCGCACCAAGGGCATGCTGACGATGGCCTACGATCATCGGATCGTGGACGGTGCCGATGCGGACAGCTTCCTGGCGGACCTGAAGCGCAGCCTGGAGAACTTCTCCGAGGACGCGGCGTAACATGGGCCGGATTCTGACGGTTTCCCGCGTCACGGTGCGCCCCGAACAGGAGCGGGAATATCTCGCGACCGTCCAGGCTCTCGCGGCGCTCGGCGCAACTCGGAGCCAGCGCATCTGGGTCTTCCGTAACAGCTCGAAGCCTCACACCTACATTGAGTTCAGCGAGAGTCCCAGCCGGGCCTCACACCGGGCTCGCGCCTCACGCACCGCAGATGAGCTGAGGTTGGAGGACAAGCTTCGCACCCTGGCCACCTACTCCTCCGATGCGTGGGAAATGTGGGAGGAAGTGGCCGCCTCGCAGCCGCTCGATGCGGAGGGCTGGAACCCGGATTCCGAATCCGAAACCTGAGGAATACATGCCGGGACGTTTGATCGTGATTGAGGGCGCCGGTTGGGAAGTCACGCCGAGCGGTAAGGTTACACAATATGGGCGTGACGAGTTCGGCCTGGTGTTCAAGCGGGTCACTGGTGGTCCGCCCGAGAACCGCGTGGTGCGCTATTCCCCACTCGGCTCCCGGATTCCTGAAGCGTCCTTCGACGAGCTTTCGGAACATCAGCTGAAAGAATTGTGGAACCGTTCCCAGCCGGGCTGGACCGCACCAGAGACAGGGTACAACGCCTGACCGCAGAACCAGTTTCCAGCAGGACGGTCGATCTGCACCTGCACTCGACCGCGTCGGACGGCGAGCTCGCTCCTGAAGGTGTCGTTGCGCGCGCCAGAGCTGCCGGCCTGGCTGCGATTGCGCTGACCGATCACGACACCCTCGACGGTCTTCCAGCCGCGATCGCCGCGGGAGCGGAGCAGGGCGTCCGCGTGATCAGCGGGTGTGAGTTCTCCGTTTCAGCGACCTGGGGCGAGATGCACGTCCTGGGGTATTTCCTTCCGCTCGACGATTCCAAGGTCCAGGCGTTTCTCCGCTTGAGGCAGACCGATCGACTGCAACGGGGCCGCGAGATGGTCGCCAAGCTGCAGGGGATCGGTCTCAAGCTTC
>DATIOP010000492.1:0-5916 GCA_035472975.1 Gemmatimonadales bacterium | reverse complement strand
GACGGCGCTACCGGCTCCAGGGAGGTTACCGGTACTCCGCTCCCGCCCAGAAGCTCCCGAATGCGCCGGTCGGCGTCTTTCGCCTCGCGAAGAGTGAGGTGGACCTTTCGGCCGAACAGCACAGCGTCCACCACCCTTGGGGTCACCGGTCAACACTTCGACTGCCCGAAGCGGGTTGGGAGTCTCCAGCTCGAACAGCGAGTCCGTGGCCTCGCCGCGCAGCTGGGCGGGACGGTCCAGGGCAACCAGACGGCCCCGGTTCATCAGCGCCACGCGGTGGCAATACTCTGCTTCTTCCAGGTAGTGAGTGCTGACCAGCACCGTGGTTCCGGCTTCGGCGAGCGCCTGAATCAGGTCCCAGAACCGGCGGCGAGAGAGCGGGTCTACTCCCGAAGTTGGCTCGTCGAGAAACAGCACTGGAGGCTCGTGCAGCACCGCACAACCCAGGGCCAGGCGCTGTTTCCAGCCCAGGGGGAGCGCGCTGGTCATGGTGCCCCGTTGGCGATCCAGTCCGGCCATTTCCAGGACCCATGCCCGCCGTTTCTCCAACCGCGCACCGGCTACTCCATACAGACCTGCGAAGAAGACGATGTTCTCATCGACGGTGAGGTCCGGATACAGTGAGAAGAGCTGGGACATGTAGCCCAGGCGCCTCTTCACTTGCTCGGATTCCCGCTCGACGTCGAATCCGGCGATCCGTGCCGTACCTGCGCTGGGCTGCATCAGACCGGTGAGCATCTTGATCGCGGTGGTCTTCCCGGCACCGTTGGGCCCGAGGAGGCCGAAGATTTCTCCGGTCTCCACCGAGATCGACAAGGCGCTAACCGCGGTGAAGTCTCCGAAACGGCGCGTTAACTGGATGGCCTCGATCGCCGCGGTCATCGTCCGGTTCCCCCGGTTCGCTCGATGAAGACGTCTTCGAGCGAGGGCGTGATCTGCCGAACCACGATCACCCGCTCGCCGGCGGAGGCAAGAGCAGCGGCGAGAGGTGGCCAGTCACGCTCGTAGGAGTCGACGCGGACGTGCAGCGTATCGCCAAAGGCCGAGACTCTGGCCACCGTCGGCTCGCCTGCGAGGACACGGGCTGCCTCCCGGGGATTTTCACAACGCACCTCCAGCATCTGTCCCGGCAGGCTGGCCTGAAGCGCCTCAGGCGTGTCGAGGGCGATCGCTCTCCCGCCATCGAGCAGCACCACCTGATCACATCGCTCCGCCTCGTCCAGATATGCCGTGGAGACAATCGCGGTGACACCCTCCGCGACCATCTGGTGGAGAATCAGCCAGAGATCGCGCCGGGATATGGGATCGACTCCGAAGGTGGGCTCGTCGAGAAGGAGCAGCCGGGGCTGATGGATAAGCGCGCAGCAGAGTCCAAGCTTTTGCTTCATACCGCCCGACAGCTGGCCAGCCAGTCGGGTCTTGAACTGACCCAGGCGGGAAAAGTGATAGAGTCGCTCGAGTCGGGCGGGACGGTCAGCTTGCGGAACTCGATAGAGATCCGCGTAGAATGCGATGTTTTCCTGGACCGTGAGATCAGTGTAGAGGCCGAAGCGCTGCGGCATGTAGGCGGTGTGGTGCTTGATCCCTTCCGGATCCTTCACCACACTCACCCCGTCCACCACCGCATCGCCTCCGCTGGGCCGAAGGACCCCGGCCAGCATCCGCAGCGTCGTCGTCTTGCCCGCACCGTCGGGTCCCACGATCCCGAACAGGGCGCCGGCCTCGACCGAGAAGCTCAATTCCCGCACCGCTTCGGTAGCGCCGAAGCGACGGCTCAGGCCGATAGCCTCGACCAGCGTGCCCACCGGACACTCCCTTCGCGTTATTGCAGGTAAACGTCGGCAGGCATGCCCGGCTTCAACTCGAGCGCCGAGTCGGCCAGGACCCGAACCTTCGCAGCATAGACCAGCTTCACCCGCTCCTCGGTGGTCTGAACATTCCGCGGAGTGAACTCGGCCTCGTCTGCCACCCAGTAGATCTCGCCCTTGTAACGCTTGTCCGGATAGGTATCGGTCCGGATCGTCGCGGGAGAACTCAACCGCACGGCGCCGATCCTGGGCTCAGGGATGTAGATGCGGACCCAGCGGTCTCCCGGATTCATGAGCGAGAGGACCGGTGCGTTGGCCGACACGGCCTCTCCGGGCTCATGGTGTCTCGTCGTGACGATCGCGTCGAATGGTGCCTTGATAATCTCGTCGCTAAGCGTTGCCTCGAGAGTCTTCACCTGGGCCTCGGCCATCGCGACCTGCGCTCTCTGCGCAGCGATCTTCTCGACTCGAGGGCCCGCCTCCAGCATCCGCAGCTGAGCACTCGCCTGATCACGACGGGCCTTGGACACGTCGTATGTCACCTGCGCCCGATCCAGCTGCTGTTGGGAAACCACTTTGCCCGCTGCCAGCCCCTTGGTCCGCTGCAACTCCGTCTCGGCATCGGTCAGAGTGTGCTCGGCACTCTCCAGCTCCGCTCGGGCTTGTTCCAGCTCTTCAATCCGGGTTCCGTGCTGCATTTCCAGCAGCGAGGCCTTCGCGGCATCGACCTGTGCCCGGGCCTGGAGGAGTCGCGCTGTGGTTACGAGGGTGTCGAGACGCGCGAGCACTTGGCCGGCGGTGACGCGATCGCCCTCCCGAACCAGCACCTCGGTGATACGCCCCCCGGTGGCGAACCCGAGAACCGCTTCAGTCGCTTCCACGGTCCCGGATGCTTCAATGCCTCCCTCGACCTGATGATGGCGCCGGGAGTAGTACCAGTAGGCCGCGGCCGCCACGATCACGAGAATCACGACAGGGACGATCTTGCGCCTCATGCGACCTCCCTCGCTTCGGGTGCCAGTCCCCGCCATACGAACTCGATGGCGTGCTGAATCAGCATTGCCCGAAACTCTGGCTTCTCGAAATCGGGCCCTACGACCTGGCCCACGAGGCGGCGGACCATGGCGAAGTAAAACGGCTGAGAAAGTATGCTCATGATGATGGGGACCGGGGGCCCGGCGCGAACGCTGCCTTCGGCCTGCCCATCCTGAATCAGCTTGAAGAGCGCCGGTTGGACCCGGTCGAGGGTGTCCTTGATCGGTGGAGGGAGCCTCCGCCCCAAGGCAAGCTCGTGAATCACCAGGGCAGGGAAGTCAGGGAACCGGGCGAACTGGTCGTAATACGCCTCAATCACCGTCCCGATTCGTTTCGTCGCCGGTTCGGGAGCGGTGGCTCGCTCGACAACTGTTTGCCCAAGGGGAACCATGAACTCGCTCAAGACGGCGTTGTAGAGCCGTTCCTTTGAACCGAAGTGATAGGTGACGGCTCCAAGGTTGGCCTTGGCCCGGGTGGTAATCAGCCGGATCGAGGCGCCCTCGTATCCCCGCTCGGCAAAGATCCGGCGGGCGGCGGTGAGCAGGCGTCTTGGAGTCGAGTCGTGATTCATACGGGCGTATGATCTAATTCATACGGTCGTATCAGTCAAGATCCGGTTTGTTCCCGACGGCTCTCCCCCGGAGACCCCGGTGGGCCCATTATTGGCGCATGCGATTGCACTGGAACGGCTTGCTGGCCCTGATTCTTGCTGCCTGCGGGAGAGGCGAGCACCGAGGGGGCATGGGTCGTCTCCGCGAGATCGGGAGCGAGCATCAATCCCCCGTCGTGGTTCGGAAGGCGACTCTCGTAGTCTTCTGGCTTCAGTCTTCGGACACTCTAGGGTCGGCCGACGGTCCCGACATGCTGGACGATTTCCGCTACTACACTGCTGCCGCCGCTCCCTGGTTCAAGGATCAGGGCATTCCCGTCGTCACGACCAACGCCGATACCATCGTGGTAGAAGCCGAGGGCGCCCCACGCCGTATCATCATGGTTTCGGGGCTCGACTATCCGTTTGGATACGTGCTGGTTGACCCCGGGTATCCCGAGGAAATCCTGACCGGGGTGCTGACCGACGATGAGCTGGTGGACGAGGCGGACGGATACTTCGGATCGAACGACGGCGAGGACGACGGAGAGACTCAGCGAGTCCGGTTCCGTCATCCCGGATCAGCGACCCAGCACCTCCTGTACCTTGCTGACCAGCGTGGCGGGGGAAAACGGCTTCTGAAGAAAGGCGGTATTGGGAAGCAGCCTGCCGTGCTGGAGAATGGCGTCATCGGTATAGCCGGAGACGTAAAGCACGTTGAGTCCCGGTCGCTGGGCTACCAGACGCGCTGAAAGCTCCTGACCGCTCATTCCAGGCATCACCACGTCGGTGAGCACCAGGTCGAGGGGTCCCGGGTGCGCGGCAACCGCGTTCAACGCCGCTTTTCCGTCTCGCGCTTCGAGGACCTTGTAACCGCTTCCCTCCAGGACGCGCCGGGCCAGCTTGCGCACGGCCTCTTCATCTTCAACGAGCAGAATGGTCCCTGCAGCGAGCCTCTCCGGGACGTGAGTCTGGAGCGTGTCCGGCTCTTCAACCTTTCCCTGAGCGCGGGGCAGGTAAATCCGGAATGTGCTCCCGCGGCCTGGTTCGGTGTCCGCGAAGATGTACCCGCCGCTTTGCTTCACGACGCCGTAGACCGTCGCCAGGCCCAGACCGGTGCCCTTTCCCGGCTCCTTCGTGGTATAGAACGGCTCGAACAGGTGGCGCTGGATCTCGGGTGACATGCCGGTGCCGGTATCGCTCACCGAGAGAACGATGTACCGGCCGGGTGGCATGATTGACTCCACTCCGACCGTGCTGGCCTCGATCCGGGCATTCCGGGTCGCAATGGCAAGATTTCCGCCCTGCGGCATGGCGTCCCGCGAATTGACGGCGAGGTTGAGGATTACCTGGTCCAGCTGACCGGGGTCGGCTTTAACCAAGCCAAGGTCCTTGGCCAGATCGGTGATCAGGTTGATGTCCTCGCCGATGACCCGGCGCAACATGGTCTCGGTTGTGCGGACCACCGTGTTGAGGTCGAGGATTTTGGGCTGCAGCACCTGCCGCCGGCTGAAGGCGAGAAGTTGTCGAGTGAGCGAGGCTGCGCGACTTGCCGCGCGCTTGATCTCCTCGACATCCGACCGGTGTGGGTCTCCCTGTGCCAGGTCGCCCAGGAGCAGGTCGCTCATGCCGAGGATTGCGGTCAGCAGGTTGTTGAAGTCATGGGCAATCCCGCCAGCGAGACGGCCGGCGGTTTCCATTTTGCGCGCCTGGCGGAACTGCTCCTCGAGCATCTTGCGGTCGGTGATATCCCGCTGGGTACCCCAGACCCGCACCAGCTTTTCATCCTCAATGATGCCGACCCAGTTGTTCATGAAATATCTGGTGCGGCCTTCGCGGTCTCTCTCCACCGACTCCATCTCCATCGCCCGAAATCCGCTCTCGACGCATGCGGTCAGATATTCGATGGTGCGAGGATCATCGGGGGGCTGAACTTCCGTCACCCGGATGCCAATCATCTCATCGGGCCGCTCGTATCCGTACATGCGTGCGAACGCGCTATTGCACTCCGCTACATAAGCCCGCTCCATCAGCAGGCGCACCGTCGTCTCTACCGGAAGGCCCAAGGGAATCGGTTCGGTGAATTCCGCGCGCCAGACTCCCTCGCTGGCGTGTTCCACGAACGCCCGGTATCGCTCCTCACTCTGTCGCAGCTCGCATTCGGCTGCGAGCCGGTCGGTGATGTCAGTGAAAGAGGTCTCCGCGGCATAAGGCCGGTCCTCTCCCGGGTTGATCAGAGGCCGGCTGCCGATACTCAGCCAGCAGATCTCATGCTCGCTCTTGTAGACCGCCATCACCACGTCGGACAATGTCCGCCCGGTGCGGAGCGCCACGACGCCAGGCTGTTCTTCCTCCGGGATCACCTTGCCGTCTTGCTCCAGCGCGTCTCCTCTCGGGCTGAGAGAGCGGCGGCTGATCAGCTCACCTGGCGCCACCCCCAGAATCCGCTCGGCGCTGGCGTTACAGGCCACGATGGTGCCATCG
>DATIOP010000491.1:0-2099 GCA_035472975.1 Gemmatimonadales bacterium | reverse complement strand
CCCTGGGAATTCCTGTAGCCTACGGGTTTCCCTTCGGTCACGTCTCCGAAAAGTGGACCCTGCCCTTCGTTGTGAGGGCGAGACTCGACGCAGGAGCCGGAGAAGTCGAGATCCTCGAACCTGCGGTCTCCTGATTTCGCTATGGCAAACGCAATGGCAACACCTACCCTCTCGAAACACACTCTGCCGGGGTCGCTCGGGCCCATCCTGATTGATGTGCGGGCCGCCGGCCGGACCTCGCCACAGCCCGCGGTCATCGTCATCCACGGATTCAAGGGGTTCAAGGACTGGGGCATGTTTCCGCCCCTCGCGGTGCGGCTGGCACGCGCGGGCCTCGCGGCTATCTCGTTCAACCTGAGTGGCAGCGGAGTGGACGACGCTGGCGAATTCGCCTTTCCCGAAAAATTCGGCCACAACACTTTCAGCGCCGAGCTCCACGACATCGAGATTGTCCTGGACGCGCTGCTGGCGGGCAGCCTTGGAGTGGCGCCGCCCACCTCGGTCGGGCTGTTCGGTCATTCGCGGGGTGGTGGAATGGCAATTCTCTGCGCCGCGGGCAATCCAAAGATCGGAGCGATGGTCACCTGGTCCGCGATTTCTACGGTGGATCGCTGGCCCTCACAAAAGGCGCTGTGGCGCGCGACCGGGAAGCTCGAAATCGTGAACACCCGGACCGGGCAGGTGCTGCCGCTCTATACCGACGTGCTGGATGATGTGGAGCGCCACGGCCGGGCTCAGCTCGATATCCGCGGCGCCGCAGGAAGGGTGCGCGCTCCCTGGCTTATTCTGCACGGCGCGGCCGACCCGACCGTCCCGGTCGCAGAAGCCGAAGCCCTCCGGAGCGAAGCGAAGGCTGACCTCGCCCGCCTGCTGATTATCCCGGAAGCCGGCCACACCATGGGCGCGGTGCATCCCTTCGCCGGCATGACGCCCCAGTTGGCGGAGGCGATTGATGAGACGGTGAAGTGGTTTGGCCGGAATCTGTGACGGAAGATTTCAGATTTAAGGTTGCAGATTTGACGGAAACGTCCTCGCTGGCCAATCTTCAATCTGAAATCAATCTTCAATGATCTGACACATGCCGATCTACGAATACCACTGCTCCGGTTGCGGCACCGATTTCGAGTTACTGGTCCGTGGCGGAACCGTCGTGAAGTGCCCGTCCTGCGAGGCCAGGAAGGTCGAGCGTCGGCTTTCCGTTCCCGCGCGTCCCGCCGGCGGGCCGGCAACCGATTTCTCCAAACTCGGCCCGCCCTCCGGTGGCGGGTGCCATGGAGGAGGGTGCGGCTGCCACTGAGCCCGCTTCAGCAACTGCTCGCCAATCGGTTGGCCCAACGCCGGTCCGTGGACGTCGAGCTCCCCGACGCGTCATTGGCCGGCGTTGCCGTTGTCGTCGCGCCAGATCCCGATGCGGTTCTTCTCATCCGCCGAGCGGACCGGGTGGGAGATCCCTGGTCTGGTCACATGGGGTTGCCGGGAGGCCGATTCCAGGCCGACGACGAAGACCTGCTGACCACCGCCATCCGGGAGACTCGTGAGGAGCTCTCGCTCCCGCTCAATCCAGCCAGCCTGCTCGGCGTTCTCGATGATGTCTCTCCCAAGACTCCCATCCCCAGGCCAGTCGTCGTAAGGCCCTTCATCTTCGCCATCGACGGACGACCAGCCCTTCAGCCCAACGATGAAGTTGCGCTGGTTCTTTGGGTGCCACTGGCCGAGCTGAAAAAAGCGGGGGTTTACCGGGAGGCTCGGATAAGAATCCGGGGGGAAGACCGGCTCTTTCCTGCCTACCACCTGGGTGACCATGTGGTCTGGGGGCTTACCGAGCGAATTCTGACCCCTCTTCTCGACCTACTGTCCGGAAAGGAGATTCCCACCGGCGAATCTTGACTTTTGGTCCCAATTAACCGTAAATTAGCCTAACCTAAATTACGGTCCGGGTTCATGTCACCGACGACGCCGTCGCGCTCCTGGTCGGCGTTGCGCCGCTCGTCGTCCCAGTTGCGCACGCGCAGGCTGGTGTCGCGCAGGTCCTTCCACGGGTTCTTGTACCTGTCGCGCCACGCGTCGAACTCGGCGACGTACTCCTTCGCCAGGTACCC
>DATIOP010000490.1:0-12180 GCA_035472975.1 Gemmatimonadales bacterium | reverse complement strand
CGTTCGAACACCTCCGATGGAGCGTAGAAGATTTCGAGCGCGTCGGTAAAGGCGCTGGGCGTCTCGTCGGCGGACGGCATCGAGGCTTCCTGGGTAGGAGGACGCTCTCAAGGTATCCATCACGGCGCCAGTTTCAATCAGCCCGGATTCGGCTACTCTTCGCAATG
Source organism: Gemmatimonadales bacterium (assembly GCA_035472975.1). GTDB lineage: Bacteria > Gemmatimonadota > Gemmatimonadetes > Gemmatimonadales > GWC2-71-9 > DATBGE01. The sequence goes on along the minus strand of DATIOP010000490.1, from coordinate 12,013 downwards.
CGCGAGTTCGAGAGGTTCGGTCAGGTGGGAATTTTCGCTGCGTTGGGATTGTTGTGCGTCCTCGGTTGTTCCCGGGGCCAACCGGTCGTGCTGCTGTCGCGGCCGGTTGCGGACTCGATGAACGCAATCTTCGATCGTTCCAACGAACACTGGGACGAGCTTCAAGATCTGACCCAGCTGGAGAAGATGCTGGGTACCGTGCGTCCGACTCAGCGCGAGTACCTTGGCTGTCTCACCGGAAGTCGTGCGGGCGACACGTTGCGGGTGGATGGGTGGACGCCGGCGCGAAACATGAAACAGCTGCAGTTCGCAGTCACGGGTGATTGCGAAGGGACCCCGGATCTCGTGGGAACGTTTCACACCCATCCCTACCGAGCCGATACCCTCAACCGGCCACTCAAGGAGCCGGTCTTGGCCAAGCAGGATCTCGAAACGTTCGCCGGTTCCAAGGATCTGATCGCGCTGGTCATCTGGGACCGCGATTCGATTGATGCCGCGGCCAAAGGGGAGGATGGCCAGGTGCTTCATCCCATCCCGGTCCTGGTTCGCTAAGCCAGCCGCTCCTCGCGTCCTGCAAGCCCGGAAATCCTCGGACTGACCCGCCGTCCAGGCCGAAAATTCTCTTCATGAAGTTGTTGGCGCGGCCAGGCCCGGCGCCTTATTCCCGCTCCGGTCTCGGGCCCCCTTCGTGCGTTGCGGCTTGGACTTAGGTCCGGTGTGGGGACAGCGGTCCGGGCTCGCATTTCCCTCCGAGATTGCTCGCCTTCCGAGCCGTTCAAGAGTTCGACACCGACGGGCCTGCTTCTTGCCCCTCCCACCCTCGAAACCATTCACAGAGAGTTGTCGGCCATCTCGACCGGGGGGACGATCGCGCGATGAAAATATTGATCGTCGAGGATTCTCCGCTCGTACAAAAAATGTACGGCCTGGTTTTCTCCAAGCGGGAGCACGAGATGATCACGGCCCTCAACGGCCGCGACGCGCTTCAGCTCATCAACGACTCGACCGCGCCGTACGACCTGATCCTGCTGGATCTTCGCATGCCCGACATGGACGGAGTCGAGTTCATCGAGGCCCTGCGCAAGAGCGGGGTCGAGTTCCATTCCATACCAATCGTTCTCACTACAGCGGAACCGGAAGACTCTTCGCTGCTTCAGCACGCGCGTGCGCTGGGCGTCTCGGCGGTCGTGCGCAAGCCGTGGCGGCCGAACGAGCTCCGCGAAGTCATCCGCCAGGTTGTCCCGGAGCGGATCGGATGAGCGCCAAGCCCGTCTTCCTGGTGGTCGATGATTCCCGCCTCCACCACCAGATGTACATGCTCGTCTTCGCCAAAGGTGCGCTGGCGGGTAGTACGCTCCTGCATGCCAAGAACGGTCGCGAGGGATACGCGCTGTTTACCACGCATCCCGAGATCGAGATGGTCTTCCTCGACCTCAACATGCCGGAGATGAACGGGCTGGAGTTCCTGGAGCGGCGCCGATCGGAAAACCTGCATCCACACATCCCGGTTGTACTGGTGACGACTGAAGACAGCGCCGAGGACGAGGCGCGAGGCAGGGCGGCCGGTGCGTGGGAGTACCTTCGCAAGCCTTTCACTCCTGCCCAACTCACCGAGCTGGTGGAGCGGGCCCGCGCGCGCAGCGTTCGGACCTGAGATGAACGACGACGCCGGGAATCCCTTCGCGGAGCTGCTCGAGGAATACGTAGCGGAGTGCGCTCCGCTCGCCGAGGCCGTAGGGGATACCCTGGTCACCCTCGAGCGGCGGTGGGAAGAGGGCGACCCCGCCGACCAGCTGTTCGGTACGCTGAAAGGCTCCCTCCACACCTTGAAGGGCAATTCGGCCATGATGGGCCTCACGGCCATCCAGGCCCTGGCGCACTGCATGGAAGATGTCTGCGCCTTCCTGGGAGAGCGCCCAGACCTCCGGCCGTCGGCCTCGGGTCTGCTGCTCCGGGGTGCCGGTGTTCTTGTGGAGATGGTGGGTCGCGCGGCCCGCGGTCCGCTTTCCGCCGATCGGAGCGAGGCCTTCATCAGCGAGGCTCGTGAGTTCATCCAGACCGAATCCGTCGGCGCGGAGGTGTCCGCCCCGTATCCCGAGCGCCGCAGGTTCGAGCGCCGAACCGGCTCGGAGGTGGGGGAGCTTGGCGCCGACGGAGTAGTGAGCACGATTCGCGTCGATGCCAGACGGTTGGATGGGCTGCTGGAAACTTTCGGTGAGACGATGATCGCCGGACTGGGTCTCCGGGAGGCGGTTCGGGACCTGGCCGTCCACCATCGAGGCGCGGGCTTTACCGATCTGGAGCACGCGCTGACGTCGCTCGAAAAGACATTGAAACGGCTGGAGGGTGCGCTCATGGCCACCCGGCTGGTGTCGATTGCAACCGTGTTTGGCCGCTTCAACCTGCTGGTCCGCGAGGTGGCTAACGCGCACGAGAAGCGAGTTCGGCTGGTGACCTCGGGTGGCGAGACCCAGCTCGACAAGACCGTCATCGACCGGCTCGGTGAACCGCTCGTCCACCTGGTGACCAACGCCGTCATCCACGGCCTGGAATCGCCGGAGGATCGGGAGCGGGCCGGGAAGCCGGCAGAAGCAACTGTGACGCTCTCAGCAACTCAGCGTTCGGACCGGGTCATCCTCACGGTTACCGATGACGGGAGAGGCCTCGATCCCGAACGCATCCTGCACAAGGCGAGGCAGCTGGGCGCCGTCGCGGCGGACGCGACTCCATCGCGCGAGGAAGTGTTTGCGATGGCCTTTCTCCCCGGTCTTTCCACCACCGAACGGGTTTCGGCACTGGCGGGGCGCGGTGTCGGTCTCGATGTGGTGGCCAACTCGATTCGCACACTTGGCGGCAGCATCGAAGTCGCCAGCGAACCGGGGAAGGGCACCAAGTTCACGATGAGCCTTCCGCTCACTCTGGCGGTGCTCCGCTCCCTGCTGGTCGCGGTTGACGGCGAACGCTATGCCGTGCCGCTCGGCGACGTGGCGGAATCACTGCGGGTGACGAACGAAGCAATTCACGAAGTCGACGGGCATGGAATGATGTTCTGGCGAGGACAGGTAATTCCGGTGTCTGATGCCGCTGAGGTGCTGGGTGGGAGGGCGGCTCGCTCGTCCCGGACCTACTGCGTGGTTGTCCGGTCGGGCGCCAAACGTAGAGGGATGCTGGTAGATGGCTTGCTGGGGCACCAGGACGTCGTCGTCAAGGCGCTCGACCCATCGTTGGGGCGGCCTCCGACGATCTCCGGCGCCACGATCCTGGGCGACGGTCGGATAGCCTGCATTCTCGACACGGCCCGATTCGCTGAGCTTCGGACCACCGAGGCCGCCACCCCGAGTCTCTCATGAACAACGTGAAACAGGAACTGAAACTCACCGCGCGGGACAGCCTGCTGACCTTCGCCGACGACGTGGCCCAGAAGGGCGGCGCCGTTCGGGCGGAGGAAGCGGAACCCGAGCGTCATCTGGTCATCTTCGGCCTGGACCGTGAGGAATTCGGGATTCCCATCGCGCGGGCGCGCGAGATCGTGCGGGTTCCGGAAATCACCCGGGTCCCGCAGGCCCCGCCGCACATCCGCGGCGTCATGAACCTTCGGGGGAGGATTCTCCCGGTGGTGGAGATCCGTACCCGCTTCGGGCTGGAGCGCGCCGAGCTGACTCCGCGCTCCCGGGTCGTGGTCGTGGAAGCCCACGGACGCATGGTGGGAATTTTGGTGGATGTGGTCTCCCAGGTGGTGAAGATCGGCGAGAGCGCCATCGTCCCGCCGCCTGATGAAGTCGTTTCGCAGCGCGCCGATTATGTCAGCAACGTCGCGCGAGTTGGTCCGCGACTCATCATCCTCATCGAGCTCGATAAGGCACTCTTGCTCGAAAACGTGTCTACCCCAGCACCCCTCCTCTCATGAGCGAACAGATTCTGCAGGTAATCCGGAATTGGACCATCCGCCGGAAAATCCTCACGGGCTTTGCCACCGCGCTCCTGGCCACCGGAGTCGTGGGAGCCTACTCGATCCGCCAGCTCGACCGCATGCATTCCGCCGTTCTGTCCGCCCAGGGCGGAGGCATGGTCGACGCGATTTACCGGGACTCGAGATCGTTCATCATGATCCTGGTTGCCTCGGGCGTCATCCTCGGGCTCCTGGCCGCGCTCTTTCTCGCCCGGCTCATCGCGGACCCTCTTACCCGGCTGGGTCTGGCGGCGGAACAGGTATCCAACGGCGACCTGACGATCGATATCAAGAGCCTTTCCCGGGACGAGATCGGCTGGCTCGAGCACACTGTCCGGCAGATGGTCAAGAACCTCCGGCAGGTCGTTGGCCAGATCACGACCTCTTCCCGGACCGTGGCTACCTCGGCGGAGGAGATTTCCGCTTCCGCTACCCAGATGACGAAGGGCGCCGAAGCCCAGAGCAGCTCGACTGAAGAGACCTCCTCGACCATGGTCGAGATGGCGGCCCAGATGCAGGCGCTGGCCAAAAATGCCGAGGCGCTAGCGGCCAACGTAGACGAAACCTCTTCGTCGATTCAACAGATGAGCGTCGTGCTGGCGCAGACGGCCCAGAACGGGGACACCCTGCTCGGGACGGTAGAGGAGGTCACTGGCACACTGACCGACATGATCAACACCGTCGGCTCGATCGCGTCACGGGTGCACAAGGTGGATGAGGTCTCCAAGCACTCGGTGAGCGAAGCTCGTTTGGGTGGAGAGCGGCTGACTAAGTCGATCGCCGCGATCGGTGAGCGTTCCCAGGAGATCGGCAAGATCATCAAGGTCATCGAGGACATCGCGGATCAGACCAACCTCCTGGCGCTGAACGCCACGATCGAAGCGGCGCGCGCCGGCGATGCGGGCAAGGGCTTCGCGGTCGTGGCCGACGAAGTCCGGCGTCTGGCCGAGCGGTCGGTGCAGGCGACCCAGGAGATCGCCCAGGTGATCGACACGGTACAGCGGGAAACCGGCGGCGCCGTGACGATGATGGAGCAGGTGCTGACGACGATCGTCGGCTCGGTAGACCAGACCTCGCAGCTGGTCACCGAGGCGGCGCACGCGACGGAGGAGCAGGCGACTAACGCGCGCGAGGTCCTCGCGATGGCGGGCAACATGGCAAACCTGACCCGCCAGATTGCCGCGTCGGTCAAGGAGAACGCGGCCGGGGCCCGGGAAATCACCGCGGCGGCGCAGAAGATGAACAAGCTGACCCATCAGATGTCGGAAGGCGTGGCAGAGCAGAAGCGCGGCGGCGACATGGTGGTGAAGGCCGTGGAGTCCATCGCGCTGGTCTCCCGCCAGAATCTGGTGGCGGTCGAACAGATGGGCGCGGCCTCCCGCAATCTGGCCGGCGAGTCCGAAGCACTCCGCGTGCGGGTCGAGACCTTCAAGAGCTGATGCCGCGCGCCGCTTCGGCTCTGACCGCCCGGCTCAACGCTCTCGTCTCCCCGGCAGATCATGCGCTGCGGGAGGCGGAGATCTTCTCCGCGCTGGAGGACGAGTCGCCGGCCGTAAGAGAGGTGGCGATTGCCTGGGCGGCGCGCTGCATTGAACCGGCGCGGCTCGCCCCGCTGGTCGCATCTCCAGACAACGCGATACTCCGCAACGCCGCCCTCGCCGCGCTGACCCGGCAGGGTCCCTACGCGATCCAGCACGTCGGCGGGATGCTCGAAGATCCCGATCCCGACGTGGTGATGTTCGCCTGCCAGGTCTTGGGTGAGATCAAGGCGATTGAATGCTGGCCGGCTCTGCTGCGGCTGCTCAAGCATGAGCAAGTGAATGTGGTGCAGGCGGCCATCGAAGCACTGGGACGAGTCCGGGCCCGCGAGGCGGTACCCACACTCATCGAGATCTTGGGCGAGGAACCGTGGCTCCAGCTGGCCGCCACCGACGCCCTCGGTGAGATAGGCGATCCGCTCGCGGCACCGGTGCTCGTCGGCCTGATTCCGGAAAGCTTCGTCACCATCCCGGCTCTGACCGCGCTACGGAAAATCGCCGCCGCGGAAGCGGCTGAGCCACTACTGACCCTGCTGTTCCGGTCCGACACGGTAGAGTTGCGAAGCCCCATTGTTCTTGCGCTCGCGGCATCGCTCCACCCGGGCATGCCCCTGCTCGAGCGTGTGGGCCAACGAATTGATGCCGACCGGGATGGTATCTGGCGCTATCTCGCCGCGGTGCTCCAGGGCGAGGTCTCGGGAGAAGAACCGCTCGATCCACTCAACGCGTCCGACGATCGCCGGGGTACCCGGGGTGGGGGGCCTCTAGTTCGCGCAGCCGCGACGCTGGCGTTGGGGGGTGGGCTGGAGTCGTTGCATCCCTGGGTCGTCCGCTGGGCGGTAGATCGTGAGGGAGTTGCGTGGCTGCGTCCTCTGGTGCGGCGATTCCACGGTTGTTTACGCTCAACACTCGGAGGCTTACTCGCCCATCCCGATGTGAGGATACGGCAAGGCGCCTTGGAGGTTGGCGAACTCACCTCCGACGACCTGTCCCGGATTCTTGGCTTGCTGCGGGATGAGAGCGAACAGATTCGCGCGGCTGCCTGCCGCGCCATCGGTCCCCTCAAGGCCGTCGAGGCGATACCGGACTTGTTGCAGCTGCTGCAGGACAGCACCGGGCAGGAACGAGATGCCGCGGCCGCGGCACTCGGACACATGCCGGCACAGGACCTCGAGCTGAGTCTTGCTCCGTTCCTTCAATCGGATGTTGACGAGGCGGTGAGGCTGCGCGCCATTCGGGTGGTAGAGCACTCGGGTTGTCGCGCGTTCGACCCGGAGATCCTCGAAATGGCGCACGCCGCCTCGCCCGCCCTGCGCCGCGCGGCATTCCGGGTCGTGGGCCAGATGGACGGCTCCCGCGCCGAGGTGGTGCTGCTTCGCGCGCTGGCCGACCCCGTCGAGTCGGTACAAACCGAAGTCCTGGATCTGCTGGCCAAGAGACCGGGCGGCCGCACGCTGACTACTCTGCTGGCACTACTCCACACCAACGACTCGTTGCGTTATCACGTCATTCGAGCGCTGGGCCGGTTGGGTGCCGCTCAAGCCGCGGGTCCGCTCCAGTCGCTCTATGGCTCCGCCTTGCTACACGAGAAAATCGAGATTCTCGCCGCCCTGGCCAACATCGCTTCGCAGGGCACGGTGGAGTTCCTGCGCCAGCGGCTGGAGGAGTCTCAGGTCGAGATTCGTCGGGTGGCGGCCCAAGGCCTGGCCGACCTGGCCGGCCCAGGTGATGTCCCGTTGTTCGGTTCGTTGGCCGAGGATCCCGATTGGGCCATTCGGAACGAGGCGGCCCGAGCGCTGGGCCGGTTGCGGGTTCCGGAGCGGCGGTCACTGCTGCTCGCCCTGGCGCGAGACCTGGAACCTGTCGTGGCCCGTACGGCGCTGGCCGCGCTGAGCGGAGAGCCGGAAGTCGCGGCCTCCGCTCCGGCATGAGCGAAGTCGCTGAAGCCGACTGGAAGCTGATCGCCGACTTCGTCCGGGAGCGATTCGGGCTCAGTTTCGAAGGAGCACGGCGCGACATCCTCGAAGCACGGCTTCGCTCCCGGCTCTGCGACCTCCACCTGCAAACGTTTCGGGAGTACTACCACTATCTCAGCTTCCACCCGGCGCGGGATGCGGAGAACTCCGAACTGTCCCGGCGGATCACCAATAACGAGACCTATTTCTTTCGCGAGCCCCACCACTTCGCCTTCATCCTGAACCAGGTCATACCACCACTTCAGAGCGTCTTGCGGACGCGCCCGCTTCGGGTGCTTTCGGCGGGGTGTTCCTCGGGCGAAGAGCCTTATTCGCTGGTTGTGAACCTGGTGGACAGTGGACTGGAGCTTCAGGGCTACCGCTGGGAAATCGATGCCTGCGACCTGAACACCGCCCGCATCGAGCAGGCCCGGAAGGCGCTCTATGAGCCCGGCTCGCTCAGAGTCTGTGACGACGAAGCTCGACAGCGGTGCTTCATCCCGAACGGAGAGCGGTTCCAGCTCAAAGATCGTTACCGCAAAGGTGTGAATTTCTTTCAAGCCAATCTCGCCGGACCAACGGTGGGACTCGGACGGGCAGGCTACGACGTGATTCTCTGCCGGAACATGCTGATCTACTTCCACGATGATGCGTTCACTTCCCTCATCGGGCATTTCAGCCGGCTCCTGCTTCCAGGTGGTTATCTGCTTCTGGGGCATTCGGAATCGCTGGTAGACAGGATGCCGGCGTTCGAGCCGGTGTTCCTCAATGGCACTATGGCCTACCGCCGAACCGGAGAATGCTCGTGATTCGGGTCTTCGTGGTCGATGACTCGGCCTTCATCCGTAAGGCGCTGACCCGGGTGCTCTCGACGCAGCCGGAATGCCAGGTCGTTGGCGAAGCCGCGAACGGTCACGAGGCGCTCGAGCGAATCCCCGCCGCGAACCCCGATGTCGTGACACTCGATGTGGCCATGCATGGCATGGATGGGCTCGCCACCTTGCGGGCCTTGCTGGGTTGGCGACCGAGCCTCCACGTCATCATGCTCTCGGCTCACACCCAGGAAGGTGCCGCGGCGACACTGGAAGCGTTGACCCTCGGCGCTGCGGATTTCATCGATAAGACCGCCATCAACCTGATGGATCTGGACGGCCTAGGACGCGAGCTGGTGGATAGGCTGCAGTCCTGGCGGCCGGGAAGCAGGGAGGCCAGGCCGGCAGTTCGACGTCCCGCAGCGACTGTTCCTGCAATTGACCTGAGTCATTGTGAGCTGTGCGTCATTGGAGCTTCCACGGGCGGGCCCGCTGCTTTGCAATACATCCTTGAACGCCTGCCCGTGTCGTTTCCGCTGCCTCTGGCGATCGTGCAGCATATGCCGGCGGGATTCACCGCACCGTTTGCCGACCGGCTCAATTCACTCTGCCGCCTTCGAGTCGGGGAAGCGAAAGAGGGCGAGCGGCTGGTTCCGGGCCGAGTCTTGATCGCGCCGGCCGGGCGACAGCTTCGGTTGAGCAACAGTCTCACTGTGCTGCTCTCCTCGGAGCCGCAGGAGGCCCGCCATGCTCCCAGTGTCGACGTTCTCATGAAATCCGCCGACCGCGCTCGTCGCGGCAAGGTGCTCGGCGTGCTGCTGACGGGGATGGGGGATGACGGGGCCGAGGGGATGAGTATCATCCGGGCTCACGGGGGCCGGACCATCGCGGAGAATGAGGCAAGCTGTACCGTTTACGGCATGCCCCGCGCGGCGCTGTTGCGTGGCGGAGTGGACTCGATGCTGAGCCTTCAGGAAATTGCGGCAGTGCTGGAGGAGGTGGGAGGGACGTAAGGCGGGAGACGGGAGACGGGAGACGGGAGATGGGAGACGGGAGATGGGAGACGGGAGATGGGAGACGAGAGATGGGAGACGGGAGATGGGAGACGAGAGACGGGAGACGGGAGACGGGTGATGGGTGATGGTGCAGTAGGATTGGAGGCGACAGACGACAATGGCGACTGGCGACAATCACCTCGGAACTCGGAACTCGGAACTCGGTGCTTGGTACTCGGTACTCGATACTCGATACTACCTCAGTCCTCAGCCCTTTCCCTCGTCACCCTAAAGCAGCGTCCCTTTCAGCACCACCAGCGCCACACTGAAGAAAATGATCAGGCCGGTCACATCCACCAGCGTGGCGACGAAGGGTGCCGAGGCGCTGGCCGGGTCGAAGCCGATGCGCCGGAGCACGAAGGGTAGCATGGAGCCAGTCAGGGAACCGAAAAGCACGACCCCCACCAGTGCCAGTGCTACTGTCATCGCGACCAGCAGATAGTGCGGGCCGTAGTTGTAGAAGCCCAGGTCCTGCCACGCCACGATGCGAATGAAGCCAATGGTTCCCAAGATCACGCCCAGGGTGACCCCGGCGGGGATCTCCCGTACCGCGACCCTCCACCAGTCGCGAAGATTCACCTCGCGCAGCGCCATCGCACGGATGATCAGGGAAGTGGCCTGAGAACCCGAATTTCCGCCTGAACTGATGATGAGCGGCAGGAAGATCGCCAGGACCACAGCTCTTTCGATCTCATGCTCGAAATAGCCCATGGCGGTCGCCGTGAGCATTTCCCCCAAGAAGAGTGCGCAAAGCCAGCCAGCCCGCTTGCGAATCATCTGAGGCAGACCGATCTCCATGTAGGGCTGGTCCAGGGCCTCCATACCGCCAAACTTCTGGACGTCCTCCGTCTGTTCCTTGACCAGCGCGTCGATCACGTCGTCCACCGTGACGATGCCGAGGACGTGATTGGCTTCGTCCACGACGGGTATTGCGAGCAGGTTGTACTTGGCGATGAGTCGCGCCACCTCCTCGCGATCGGTGAGAGGTCGGGTGGTGACCGGCTTTCTGGTATCCCCGATTTCGCGGACCGGAGTCGTATCGGCCGCCGTCATCACTTCTCGGAGTGAAATGACTTGCTGCAGCCGCTGGGTCTTCTCGTCCAGGACGTAGATGGCGTAGACGGTTTCCTTGGCGCTGCCCACGTCGTGCACCAGCTGGCGAACCTGGGCCGCCGTCCAGGTCGAAGGCACGCTGACAAACTCCGTGGTCATCAGTCCGCCAGCGCTCTGAGGCGGGTATTTCAGGAGCAGCTTGAGCTGATCCCGGGTCGGGGCGTCGAGGCAGTAGCCCAGCCGAGCCCGGTCCGAGCCCTTGATGCTGCGGAACAGCCGTACCTGCTGGTCCGCCGACATCGCCTGGACCAGCGGGGCCGCGATGTCGTCCGGGAGCCGCTCGACAATTTCGTCCCGAGCTTCCAACTCGGGCTGGTCGAAGACCTCAACCGCGGTGTGGAAGGGCAGAGCCCCTACCACCTTCGAGGCTGCCTCGGGCGGGAGGTCGTTCAGCGCCTCGACAATGTCGGCGGAGAGAAGGTCGGCGCAGGCGGCGACAAAGTCTTCCGGATCGCCGGCGAGAAGGTAGAGGTACTCCGCGAGCGGAGCATCGGGGCGAGCGGGCATGGGATCCCCGGAGTGGGTGAAGCGTGAGGAGTAAGAAGTAAGGTGTGAGGAGTAAGGGGTGAGGAGTAATAAGCAGGGGAGCAACATGACGAGTAAGCGGCGGAAGTCGCTTGAGCCTACCTCCGTACACCTGACTCCTTACTCCTTACTGCTCACTCCTCACATCCTCACCGATCGCTCTGCAATTCGCTTGCAATCCAAGCGGCGTAGCTTTCCGTGGCAGCGACGATCGGTGTGGCGATGATTTCCGGAACCTGGTACGGATGGAGCGACCGGATTCGAGACTCAAGGCCGGGATACGCCTCGGTGCTGGTCTTGAACACGCAATACCATTCCGAGGCTTCTTCTATAGCACCCTGCCAGCGATAGACACTGGTGATTGGACCGCTGATCTGAACACAGGCCGCAAACCGCTCGTTCACCGCGGCCTCCGCGATACGGCGAGCTACCTCGGCTGAGGGAACAGCGGTGGTGACTTGGAGCAGCGTGGTCAGGATGGGACCTTGGTGTCGTCCCCGGTCTTGCCATCGTCAATTGGGACAATGGCCGTCCGCCAGCCGCTCTTGAATGTTACAGTGAGGCGATGTCCCAGCGGATCGGGCGTAATATCAACGATGTCCGCCCCGAACTTGTTGCGCGCGTAGGTAGTGGCGATCTCGGCCTGCGCCTCAGGCCCGGAGTTGTAGGGCCGGGCGAATTCTCGGCCGATCGCGACGGCGATGGCCTGCTCGCGGCCATAGCTCGCGAACTTATCGGCCGGAACCAGACCAGCCTGACCGGCCACGTGGCGCTCCAGGTTATAGTCGCGACAGGCGAGGCTGGCGATGAGACTCAGGAGGATTGGGATGGTGCGACGCATCGATAGGCTCGGCAAAGAGTTAGGGAAAACGCGCCGGCCACGAAGGTACTAGATTTCCGCCCTTATGCGCAACCTAATCGGCTGGTGCCTGGCGATCACCTTCGTGCCCGTATCGCTGATCGCCCAGGTGGCGAGGGCAGCTCCACGTCTCGAATCGTGGGCTCCTCCTATCCCCGTGTCGCTTGCGACTGGGGGATCGAGTGGTGGGGGTTCCGGCAGCGCGCC
>DATIOP010000489.1:0-5751 GCA_035472975.1 Gemmatimonadales bacterium | reverse complement strand
CACCGCGAATCTCTATTCCGACAAGCCCTTCGCGGCTTTCCTGATCGACACCGGGTACCAACTGGTCTACCTTCTGGCGATGGGCGCCATCCTCGGCGCCTGGCACTGACCGCCCTAACCCCCTTGTCCGCCGGTCCGCTGGTTCACCTTGTCCGCCCCGTCCGTCCTGTCCGCCCCGTCCGCCTTCCCGCCCTACCGCCCTACCGCCCCCGTTGAAAACCACCCAGCCCCCCGCGACGTTCAATAGTGTCTCCAACCTGGACCGTCAGGTGTTCAAAACTGTTGCAGCACGCTGGTTAGCCGTCGCCGGTTCGTCTTCCCTGGCCCTAGCACTGCTGGGACTTGGGAAGCCAAGGATCGAGGTTGCCCCTGTCTCTCCGCCCGACCTCGCTGAGGTGATATCCGCCAGCGCAGACACCGCCGTCTTTGCCGGTGGGTGCTTCTGGGGAATCGAAGGGGTGTTCGAGCACGTGAAAGGAGTGAAGTCCGCCGTGTCAGGGTATTCCGGTGGGTCCACCAAGTCGCCGACCTACGAGCAGGTGAGCGAGGGGAACACCGGTCACGCCGAATCGGTGGAAGTGATCTATGATCCCTCGAAGGTCACCTACCAGCAGCTGCTCGAGGTGTTCTTCGCCGTACACGATCCGACCCTGCTTAACCGCCAGGGACCGGACGTCGGCACCCAGTATCGCTCGGCGGTTTTCTACCGTAGTGCGGATCAGAAGCAGGCCGCCGAGACCTACGTGGCCGAACTGGCCGGCAAGAAAGTGTATGCCCGGCCCATCGTGACGGCGATCGAGCCGTTCAAGGCCTTCTATCCCGCCGAGGATTACCATCAGGGCTACATGGCGAAGCACCCTGATCAGCCCTACATCGCCTACAACGACGCACCAAAGGTGGAGCACCTGAAGCAGCAATTCCCAGCGCTCTATCGGAATCCGTAACGGCGGGCGGGGGATTCAAATGCTGCTCTATCTGATGGCGTTCGTGGGTGGGGTGTTGACCATCGTCAGCCCCTGCATCCTGCCGGTTCTACCCTTCGTCTTTTCGCGGGCCGATCAGCCCTTTCGGCGGAGTGGCTTACCGCTGCTCCTCGGAATGGCCGGAACCTTCGCGCTGGTCGCCGGTCTTGCGACCTACGCCGGCGGGTGGGTCGTGCGAGCCAACCAGGTCGGACGAATTGTGGCCCTTGTCGTCTTCGCGCTGCTCGGCCTGGCGCTGCTGTTTCCTTCGCTGTCGCTCTTCCTGACTCAGCCGCTCGCCCGGCTCGGCGCCCGCATTCAAGGGCCCGGCGTCGAGACTGAGCCTCCGGGTATCGGCCGCTCACTCCTGCTGGGTGTTTCCACCGGCTTCCTGTGGGCTCCCTGTGCCGGACCTATCCTCGGATTGATCCTGACCGGCGCAGCCGTGCAGGGCCCCAACGCTCGCACCACTGGATTACTGGTCGCCTTTTCGGCCGGAGCCGCGCTATCGCTTGCATTAGCCCTGTTGGCCGGTGGCAAAGTCTTCGCGCTGATGAAGAAATCGCTTAGGGCCGAGCAATGGATCCGGGGCGGATTGGGAGTGGCGGTGTTGATCGGTGTCGTCGCGATCGCCGCGGGCTGGGACACCGGAATTCTTCGGCGGCTCTCGCTCGCGAGCACCTCGGGAATCGAACAGGGTTTGGTTGATCGGCTGCAGCCGGTGACCGAGGCTGAGGGTGCTGCACTTCCTGCTGCCCCTCAAATGATTGCGCTTGCCACCGAAGGATCGCTGCCGAGTCTCGATGGCGCGGTCGCCTGGCTCAATTCACCGCCGCTAACCAGCGCTCAGCTCAAGGGGAAGGTCGTCCTCATCGACTTCTGGACCTACTCGTGCATTAACTGCCTCAGGACCATTCCCTACGTTGTGGCGTGGGCCGAGAAATACCGTGCCGACGGGCTGGTCGTGATCGGAGTCCATACTCCCGAGTTCGCCTTCGAGAAAGACACCGGCAATGTCTCCAAGGCACTTCGCGAGCTGAAGATCACCTACCCCGTCGCGATAGACAACAAGTACGCGATCTGGAATGCGTTCCACAATCAGTACTGGCCGGCGCACTACTTCATCGATGCCAAGGGGAACATTCGGTATCACCATTTCGGCGAGGGCAATTACGCCGAGTCCGAGCAAGTGATCCAGCAATTGCTACGCGAGCGCGACTCGGCGACGGTGGTAACCGGCATGGTTGATCCAAAGGCGTCCGGCACTCAGGCCGCGGCGGATTTCGGAAACGTCCTGTCTCCCGAGACCTATCTTGGCTATTCCCGGCAGAAGAACTACGTCGCGCCCGACGCGATACTGAAGGACAAGCCCCAGTCCTACACCGCCCCGGCACGGCTCACGGTAAATCAGTGGGCCTTGGGCGGAGAGTGGAACGTTAGCCGCGAGCATGCGGCGCTGGTCGCCGCACCGGGCACCGTGGTCTTCCGGTTCCACGCCCGGGATCTCCACCTGGTCCTTGGCCCTGCACCCGGCGGCAAGCCGGTGAGGTTCAGGGTTCGGCTCGATGGCGCTGCTCCGGGCGACGAACACGGGATGGACACCGACGCTCAGGGCGACGGCACCGTGACGGAGTACCGCCTCTATCAATTGATCAGGCAGCCGGGTAAGGTCGAGGACCGGACCTTCGAGATCGAATTCCTCGATCCGGGGATTCAGGCGTTCGCGTTTACGTTCGGATGATTTCGCGGCGGGAGGAGCCGATGCAAAAGGCGGGCAATGACGACGCCGTCACGGGACGGCGGTCGTTTCTGGTGCAGGCCGGAGTCGCGATGTTCGCCATGGCATGTCGGGCGGTCGAGAAGCGGGTCCCGATTGCCGCCGCGGCGACGCTGGGCGAGGATCCGACCGTGACCATCGTCGAGTTCAGCAACGACGGCAAGCGCCTCCGGACCGTGTCGGTGCCTCGCGTCGTCAAGTCGGAGGAGGAGTGGAAGAAGCAACTCTCGCCGGCCTCTTTCGAGGTAACCCGTCATGCCGGGACGGAGACGGCTTTCACCGGTGCCCTGCTCGAGGAGCATGACAAAGGCGTCTTCCGCTGCATCTGCTGCGATACCGCCCTGTACGACTCGAGCACCAAATTCGAATCGGGCACCGGGTGGCCCAGTTTCTGGGCACCGATCGCGAAGGAGAACATCGTCGAATCCACCGACGACAGTCTCGGGATGGTCCGCACTGAGGTCACCTGCCGTCGCTGCGACGCTCACCTGGGTCACGTGTTCGATGACGGGCCGAAGCCGACCGGACTGCGCTATTGTATGAACTCGGTCGCGCTACGATTCGCCAAGGCCTCGTAGATCCGTCGGTCGGTAGACGCTAAACAGGGAACGGAGCCTTCTCCCCGTTCCCTGTTTACGCTTCCCACTGTTTTCAGTCAAGCCGCTTCCCGGTCTCGAGCAGTGTCTTGAGGTCGCTGAGGATCCAGGCCCAGCCGCCGCCGGCACCCTGCTTCTCCAGGCTGCCGCCAACGATGAGGGCCAGCTTGGGCGTGCCTTCCAGTTCGTGGGTAACCGTCAGCTTGGTTACTCCGCCCTGCGTGGGTTCGATTTCCCAGGTGAGGCGGGTAAATCCCTCTGCTGCCATCTCCGGGTCCATCAGCATTCGCCAGTTCAGGACCAGCTTGCGCGGCGGATCGGCCTCGATGACTTCGCCATCCACTGCGACCTCGGGTGAGCCCCCAGCGCGCATCTCGGCACTGGCCAGGTGGCGGTACTTCCCATGGGCTCGCAAGTCGAATTCGGCTCGGCCGCCGTAGCCATAGCGCGCGGTCCACTCGGGCCGGGTGATTGCATCCCAGATCGCCTGGGGGGTCGCCTTGATGTACACCCGGTAGACCTGGGTGGCGACTCTCGTCTCCGTCATCGCGGTCATGCCGTGTCCTCCAATTCATGCTTGAGGTCTGCGAGCGCCGAGATCCGGCGCTCCGTGAACTTGTCGATCCACCGGTCGTGGATCAGCCGGATCGGAACCGGGTTCAGGAAGTGCAGCTTTTCCCGGCCCGAGCGGCGGGTGACCACGAGTCCGGCTTCTTCAAGCACACGCAGGTGTTTCATCACCCCGAAGCGGGTCATCTCCAGCACCGACTCAAGCTCCGTCAGCGTGCGGCCATCACGCTTGTAGAGCCGGTCGAGGAGAAATCGCCGGGTTGGATCAGCCAGCGCCTTGAAAACCAAGTCATCGTCAGTCACGCCTGCAATATGTGACTAAACGGTCACCTGTCAAGGTTTCTCGACCTGGCTGAGATTCCAGGTGAAACGAATGAGTCGGGGCAAGAAAAACACGAAGACACAAAGGGCACAGAGGGCCCCTCGTGGAGGACCCCTCATCATCGTCCGAACAGAGACAATTGCTATGGGAAGCGGAACAAAACTGCGAGGAATTCAAAGAGAACAACCGAATCACAAATCCCATCAACAAACAAAACCTCGATGCTTGCCTAATTTTCTGGGAGACTCCTGCACAGTCGGAACCCTTCGTGCCCTTCGTGTCTTTGTGTTGAATTCCCTCAGCCGTCGAGCGTCGCCCCTCCTTACGCCTGTGCCGGCTCCGCGATCAACTGGTCACTCAGCTCCGCGATAGTGGAGAACATGTCGCGCGCAGCGGCGACCATCCGGTCGGCCTGGGATGTATCGAATCCTGCCGCGTTCATCCGCTTCCGGTAGGCTCCCCATACCGGACGCTGTTCCTCGCCGTAAGGGTCGAGGTAGGTCGTCGCAGGGATCTTCAGTGCGGGCGTAAGAACCCGGGCGATGAACCGGTTTCCGTTCATGCTCCCTTCAAGCACGTAGTTGTACCCGAGGAGGCTGAGCGGGTCCTGCTCAGCGGTGTTCCGGATCGCCGACAATCCGCGCTCGGTTGCCGGGAGCGGATCTATCTCATCAGGATCGCCATCCAGCGCGATCAGGTCGGCACGAAGATTCGCGACATGACGGCCTTCGTCGCGGACAATTTCCGCCAGAGCAGGCGAAGAAACCCGGCAGGCCACGATCCCGCTCCAGAGCGCCGAGTGAAGGAGGAGCATCTGGCCGATCCAGTTGCGATAGGTGTCCACCGGGAGTCGCCCGGTGACCATCTCCTTCTGGAGTCTCCGGCGCTCCGCGTCGCGGTGCTGTTCGGCGGTGGCCTCCTTCAGGAGGTCCATGATTCCGCTGCTCTGATAGGTCATGTCGAGGATCCTGTTCGACGTTGAGGAGCCACCTGCTAAAGCGCCCACCACGCCAGCGCCAGCCAGGCTAAACCCTTGATGAGGAAGAACAGCGAGCTCAGCTGAAAGACACGCTTGAAAATCAGCCGCGATCGCCGGTTGCCGCGCACTGCGGTCTGGCCCGGCGCGCTGGAAGCCGCGGAGTCTGACATAAGTACCTGCTGAGAACAGTTTTCAAGTGATTTGCGCTCGGAGAATATCCACCGCTCTCCAATGACGCAAGGGTTCGTAAGACTCAATACGCACTGTGGCGCATTGACCGAGGTCGAGATGAGTCCTACTCTGTCACCGCACCCCGAACGAGAGATGTCATCATGATCATCGGTGGACACTCCATCATCTACAGCACCCAGCCGGAAGCAGACCGCGCCTTTCTGCGCGACATACTGCGGCTCAGCAACGTCGATGTGGGCGGAGGCTGGCTCATCTTCGGATTGCCGCCGGCCGAGCTCGCCGTTCACCCTTCCGAGAAGAACGACGTGCACGAGTTCTACTTCATGTGCGACGACGTCGAGGGATTTGTCGCC
>DATIOP010000488.1:0-5675 GCA_035472975.1 Gemmatimonadales bacterium | reverse complement strand
CGTTCGCCCCGGCTCGTTGACGTGGACGTGGGTGTCCACGATCCCTGCCATGAGAACCGAGTCTCCACAGTCGATCACGGCCGGCCCCGTGGGAACCTCATCCGCAGGGCCAAGCCGCTCGATCCTCCCGCCCCGCACGTGTACCGTGGCAGGCCGCACTCCGTCGGGCGTCACAACCCGACGGCCGCGGAGGATCAGATCGGAATGGTTCATGCAAGGGGAAGGTTTGCCGTTCCCTCGCCCTCTGTCAACTATCGACCACTCGGCGTTGTAGGATCTTGGCTCTCATGATTCTGAAGGAGAACTCTTCGCCCTCGCCCGAGCCCCCGATCCTCCTTCGGGGGGGCACCCTCCTCACCCTGGACGCCGGCGCGGCGGTACTGCCTGGCGCGGACCTGCTCATCCGCGACGGCCGCATCGCTTCGGTCGGCACCCCCGAGGTGCCGCTGGACGCGCGGGTGCTGGACGTCTCCGGCTGTCTGGTTCTGCCGGGCCTGGTTCAAGGGCATCTTCATCTCGGGCAGACGTTTTTCCGCGGACTGGCCGAGGGGCGCCGCCTGCTCTTGTGGTTGCGCGAGCGGATCTGGCCCCTGGAGGCGGCTCACGATGACGAGAGCGCCTATTGGTGCAGCCTGCTCGGCGCGGCCGAATGCCTCCTCAGCGGTACCACCACGATTCAGGACATTGGCATCGGCCCCGGCGCGCGGGGGCTTCTCCAGGCCATCGCCCACTCCGGACTGCGCGCCTTCGCCGGCCAGTGCCTCATGGACTGCGGCGACGCCCTGCCTGCCGTGATGCGGCTGGATACCGACGCGGCTCTTGCCGCGACCGAGGCGCTGGGCGATCAATTCGAAGATGGACCGGACGGGCGTCTGCGCTACGCGCTCAATCCCCGCTTCATCCTCACCTGTTCCGACGCGCTTTGGGTAGGGATCCGAGATCTGGCGTTTCGCCGTGGTTGGCCCGTCCATACCCACGCCCTGGAGCAGCGGGACGAGACGCTCGCCGTGCGCAATCTGAAAGGCGGACGCGACGAGATCGAATATTTCGCCGATCAGGGCGTGCTGGCGACCGACCTTCGTATCGCCCATGGCGTGTGGGCTACCGGCGAACACCTCAACCGTCTTCGCGAAAGCCGCTTCAGCGTCGCTCATTGCCCCAGCTCAAATCTCAAGCTCGGCTCCGGGATCGCCGATATTCTCGCGTTTCGTCGCGTCGGCATACCCGTCGGCGTCGGCACTGACGGCGCTCCTTGCAACAATCAGCTCGATAATTTCGCGGAGCTCCGCCTTGCGGCACTCCTTCAGAAGGTCAAGCATGGTCCCGACGCCTTCTCCGGACTCGACGCCCTTCGCCTCGCCACCAGCGAAGGCGCCCGGGCTCTGGGTCTGCAGAATGAGATCGGAACGATCGAGACCGGCAAGCGGGCCGACCTCGTCGTGCTCGCATCAGGCCGGCCGGAGCTCTGGGCCGCGCCGCAGGCCGATCCCCACGATCTCGTTGCCTTTGGAGCCTCCAAGGCCACGGTCCGCCACGTTTTGATCGAGGGCCGGCTGGAGGTGGAGGACGGCCGCCTCACCCGGCTCGATCTCGAAGAGATCTATCGAGAATCCGAGCGCTGCCTGGGCGATCTCATCCGCCGATCCGAGGTCGAGCTCTAGATCAATCGTTGCCGTTTTCTGAAAAGCGCCTGACTTGGTAGCTCTCTCTCCTGAGGTGAGCTATCCTCACTTATCGAGATTTCATTTGCCCTAACGGGCCAGGAGATAATTATGTTCAAGAGATGTTACGTCAATGCCTTGATCCTCATGGGTCTGACAGTACCGTGCGCAGCGCAGGGAGCCGGATCGGGAATCATAGAGATACCCAAGGAGCTACAGGCGGCCAGCGCACAGTGCAGTCAGGGAGTGGTCTATGACACGGGCTCTTTCACCGCCGGCTACATCATCGGCAGCGGCCACCCCAACGATGCCACCATGGTGATGAAATTCGACCTGCCCGCCGGGACCACCCGGCTCGATCAGGTTTGCGGGTGCTTTTCCCGGTCGAATACCGCCGGCCCTTCGAGCATGAGCTTCGAGGCCGTCGTCTATGACGACGACGGCCCCGGAGGGCAACCCGGAACCTTCCTGGGGGCGGTGAACGCGACCGCCAGCGCCATTCCGATCACAACCCCCCAGTTTTACTCAATCGACTTTTCCGGCTCCGGAATCGTGCTGCCCGACACCAGCGTATACGTCGGCTTTCGCTGGCCTGGAGGCAACATCGGGATCTGTGGCAACAGCAGCTCCGCAACGCTGCACAGTAGCTACGACAGCGTCAACAGCGGAGCTTCCTGGGACAATACACAGACGACGTTCGCGGGCTTTCCGCCGCCGCGGGTCCTGGGCATCCGTCTCGACCCGACGCCTGGCCCGACGACCTGCACGCCCAGCGCGACCACCTTGTGCCTCAACAACAACCGCTTCCGGGTTGAGGCAACCTTCAATACCACCAGCGGCCAGATCGGGCAGGCGCAGGTCGTCAAGCTTACTGACGAGACCGGCTATCTATGGTTCTTCGACGCGTCCAACGTCGAAGTGGTGGTCAAGGCGCTGAACGCCTGTACCTTTAACAATCGGTACTGGATTTACGCCGCCGGCTTGACGGACGTGCACGTCGTGGTCACCGTCACCGACACCCAAACCGGGGTTTTCAAAACCTACAACAACCCCCAGGGTCACGCGTTCCTGCCGATCCTGGACAGCTCGGCCTTCGCCACCTGTCCCTGACGTCCCCTCGGGCCTCCGGTCCATCGAACCGGAGGCCCGCACTGAGACGCGCGATCGTTCCCGCCAAACCCGCAAAAGTTGGCGCGCATCGTGCACTCCCCGACTCATCGTGTGGGGGAGCGCATACCGAACCGTTCACTGAACGAAGCCTGATTTCTGTCCTAGCTGCCGAGGTGGGCTATCCCCCTGGATGGATATTCGTTTGCCCGATGGGCCAGGAGAAAATCATGCTCAAGAGATGTCACCTCAACGCCCTTGTCCTCGTAAGTCTGGCGGTTCCATGCGCGGCGCAGGGACCTGAAGCGAGCACCATTGCGATACCGAAGGCATTGCGGACAGCCAGCGCACAGTGCAGCCAGGGTGTGGTCTATGACACCGGCACTTTCACCCTCGGCTACACCATCGGAAGCGGCAATCCCGACGATGCCACCATGGTGATGAAATTCGACCTGCCCGCCGGGACCACCCGGCTCGATCAGGTTTGTGGGTGCTTTTTGCGAAGCCAGGCAGCTGGCCCTTCGAGCATGAGCTTCGAGGCCTTGGTCTACGACGATAACGGCCCCGGAGGGCAGCCGGGAACACTCCTGGGCTCGGTGAACGCAATCGCCAGCGCCATTCCAATGTCCCCCCAATTCTACTCGATCGACTTCACCGGCTCCGGAATTGTACTTCCCGATACCAGCGTTTACGTCGGCTTTCGCTGGCCTGGAGGCAACATCGGCCTCTGCGGCGACACTACTTCGACGACGCCGCTCCACACGAGCTTCGGTAGCGCCAACAGCGGAGCCTCTTGGATCAACACCCAGACGATGTTTGCCGGCTCCCCGCCGCGGGTCCTGGGCGTTCGTCTGGACCCGAAGGCGGTCGCCACGACCTGCACACCCAGCGCGACCGCCCTCTGCCTCAACAACAACCGCTTCCGGGTCACGGCAACCTTTGATACCACCAGCGGTCAGAGCGGGCAGGCGCAGGTCGTCAAGCTCACGGACGAGACCGGTTATCTATGGTTCTTCAGCTCGAACAATGTCGAGGTCGTGACCAAGGTGCTGGACGCCTGCAGCTTCAATAATCGCTACTGGGTCTACTCCGCGGGCTTGACGGACGTGCACGTTGTGCTCACGGTCACCGACACCCAGACCGGGGCCTTTAGAACTTACAACAACCCGCAGAGCCAACCGTTCCTGCCGATTCTGGACAGCTCAGCCTTCGCTACCTGTCCGTGAAGTCCATAGGTGGCCTCCGGTTCATCTGGACCGGAGGCTCTCGTTCCTGCTGTCGTCCAGCGTTCGCATAGAATCCGGTTGTGGCGAGCACTGAGAGCGCGCGAACCCGCGATGACGAGCGGGTCTGGGCTGAGGATCTCGAGATTCTCCCGCCCTTCTACAGCGTCGACGACGTGCCGCCGCCTCTCGAGACGCTGCTTTATGCGTGGCAGCACACGCTGGTCGACGTGTCGCCTTACGTGCTGCCGCTGATGGTGGCGTCGGCGGTGGGTTACGGTGCCGAGCAGGCGGCGGCGATGATCTCCGCCTGTCTCACGCTGATGGGGATTGCCACTTTCGTCAATGTAACGTGGGGCAATCGCCTTCCATCGGTCCTCGGGCCCTCGGCCACGGATACTGGCGCCATGGCCACGGCGGGTGCGATCTACGGCGCTCCGGCGATGTGGATGGCCGGCTTCATTGCCGGAATTTTCGAGACTGTGGTCGGAGCGAGCGGCGTGCTCGCGCCGTTGCGCCGCTTCCTTCCTCCCTACGTCTGCGGCATTGTAGTGCTCACCATCGGCGTTTCGCTCGCCCGGGTGGCCGGTGGCTGGATGTTTGCCGATCCCAATCCGAAGATGCTCGGGCTCGCCGGAGCCGCTGTCTTTTCGATCATCGTCCTGACGGTGATCGGATATCGCTTCCGGCTCGGGGTGCTGGCTCGCGGCGCGATCTTCTTCAGCTTGATCATCTTCGGTGTGGGCGGCGCCGGTGTCCTCGGCGTCGCGGACTTCTCCGCTCTGGAGCGCGCGCGCTGGTTCGGGCTCCCGCGGCTGTTCGCGTTCGGCGGACCGGGACTCGGATGGCAGCTGGCGGGAGGCGCGGTGATCGGGGTCATCGTCGGCTTCGTGGGCTCGATCGCCGAATCGATCGGAGACTATGCAGGGACCTGCGCTGTTTCGGGGCTCACCTACACGGTGCGTCACATCCGCCGCGGCATTACCGTCGAAGGAGTCGCTTCCGCCATCGGTCCACTGTTCGGTGGATTGCCGCTGACGACCTACGCGCAGAACACGGGAGTGATCGCCACCACCAGGGTCGCCAGCCGTCGTGTCGTTCAGGTTGCGGCGATCCTGCTGCTGATTTATGGCCTGTCGCCGAAGCTTGGTGCGCTGCTGGTGCTGATCCCGCGGCCGATCGTCGGCGCCGTCTTCCTGGTCATCTGCGGCATGATCGCGACCGTCGGTCTTCGCCTGCTCGGCTGCGGCACGAAGGACGAGGCCTATCTCCTGACGACGGCGATCTCCCTGATGGCCGCCCTCACGCTGCCGCTCGCCGCCAGCGCCCGCAAGGAGTGGTACACGGCGCTGCCGCCCTCGGCCCGGCTGTTCCTCGGTAACGGCGTGGTCATCGCCATCACGCTCGGCATCCTGCTCAACGCGCTGCTTCGCGCGGTATTGCCCGCGGGGAACTCGCCCGATCTCAAGAGATCGGCCTAACTCTACTTTGTCACATTCCGGAACCCCTTGAATCCAATGCACTTATTTGGCACAATGGAGTCCGATTGAAAGCGACCTCGAGATGCTACCCCTGAAAGGTTCATAGCCGGAAGGAGAATCGCCGTGCCCCATCGCCCCTGCAAGGACTGAGCTCACGCCTAGCCTGCTCCTGCTCGTGGAGCTCGCGCGAGCGCTGCTCGGCG
>DATIOP010000487.1:0-2309 GCA_035472975.1 Gemmatimonadales bacterium | reverse complement strand
GTGGCCGTGGTGCGGATCGCCGGCGAAGCCCCAAGCGGGAACGCCGTGCTGGAAGCGGCTCTTCGCGTGCCCGGCATGCTGATGACGGTGGCCGCGTGGGTCACACTCGTCTTTGCATCCATCGAATTCGCCGTCACCCACTCCCGGACGAAATGGCAGGCGCTAGCCCCCTTCTCCGCCTCCGCCGACTGGTCCCCGAGCACCCTACCCCCGCTCGAGGGGGGGACCGCACCCGGAACGAAGCAGCGGAGCTACGCTCATGCCGTCGCTGAAGTCGTATTTGGTTTTCTCCTTCTCGGTTGGCTGTTGCTGGTCCCTCAATATCCCTACCTGCTGATGGGTCCCGGCGCCGCAGTGCTGCGCGTTGCGCCCTTCCAATTGGCGCCGGTCTGGGGCCAGTTCTTCTGGTGGGTGGTGGGGCTGAGCCTCCTCCAGTTGGGATGGCGCTGCGTCGACCTGTGGCGCGGATCATGGGAGGGGCCGCGTACCGCGCAGCGACTCGTGATAGCGGCCTTCGGGTTGATTCCACTCCTATTGTTACTTGGTGTCGGAGACCATTCCTATCTCACGCTCAAACATCCCGCGGTGGACCAGGCGCGCTACGGCGGCGCTTTGGATTCGATCAACATGGCGATCCAGCAGATGCTGCGGTTCGCCTTTGCCGTAACCGTCCTGCAGCTGCTCTGGGCGATCGGGCGAATGGGGCTCGATCTCTATCGGAAGAGTGCGACGGCGATGCGGTAACACGACGCCAACAGCCCTCGCTAGCACCGCAACGAGTGCTACGCCCCGTACGCGACCTACGTCTTCAGAAACATCCCGTATGTTTCACAGTCTTGTACGACTCTCTGGACGATCTGGTCTGAGACGGACTGCTCCCTTGCGGCTTCTTGGTCGGTGGGGATTCCAAAGTCTCCGAAGAACTTTTGGAACCCTTTGGGACGCCACCCCGTGATCCACACAACGTCTTCTGCGGTGTTGTTGATGAACGTGTGGACGGTGTTGGACGGGAGTTCGACGAAACTGCCAGCGGTCATCGCTTTCCACTGCCCGTTTGTCATCACGTCGAGAGTGCCCTTCAGGATGAGGAAGAACTCCCGCTCACTCTTGTGATAGTGCGGTGGGGGGCCTGGCACCTTCGGGGGCGAGGTGACCTCGATCAACCCGTAGCTGTCATCGGTGTCCCAACGCCTGATCTTGTGCCCCAACACCCACGCCTCTTCCGTCGGCCGACCTTCCCCGGTATCCATGATTCCCTCCGCGACTTGCCCTGACATGAGATAGCAGTATTATAATGAGATGAAAGTCTCACGTCAAGGTGACAGGCGGAAAAACCAGAAGGAACGCACGCGCGCCGCCCTGGTGGACGCGGCCGCGAGCCTGCTGCGGCAGCAGGTTACTCCGACGGTTGAGGAAGTGGCCGAGGCTGCAAAGATCTCGCGAGCTACCGCCTACCGATATTTTCCAACTCAGGAGTCTCTCCTGCTGGAGATCGCGACGATTGCCCCCCTCTTTGAGCCGGTCGAGGAGGAGATCCGGAACATCACGGATCCCGAGGCGCCCGAACGACTCGGCATTCTGCTCGACGTGATGAACAGGACGATTTTCGCCAACGAGGCGCAGGTGCGCACCGCTCTGAGGGTGTACATGGACCAATGGATCGACGCCCGGCGACAGGGCGATTCGGCACCCCCCCCTGCTCGCGTGGGGCGGCGAATGCTGTATCTAGGCCAGGTGCTGGCCGGGCCGCGAGCGCAACTCTCCGCGACACGCTGGCGCCGACTCCAGGCGGCGCTGGCCCTCACCATGGGGCCCGAGGCGCTCGTGGTCATGAAGGACGTCTGTCGGCTCTCCGAGGAGGAAGCGGTCGAAGTATTGCGCTGGGCTGCTCTTGCTCTTCTGGACCGAGGCCTGAAGGAGGCGGGAAGGGGGACTCGGGCCGGCCGGCTCGTCCCGCGGCGCCACGGATCCGTGAAGAGAGCGAACCGGATTGCTTGATGAGCACGTCGACGCGCGCCCATTGGTGATCTAGCGAAAGTTCTCGATCATCATCAGGTCGGAACCCTGGCCGACGGTCTTCGAAAATAGGATCGTCTTGCCGTCGGGAGAGACGGTAAGCCCGGCGCTCCCTGCCCGATCCAGCTTTCCGAGGAGCCGCCCTTGGCCCGTCGCCGGATCCCTCACGAAGAGCGGCGTCTCTGAACCGTTCGAGCATTCCAGGGAATAGAGGCCCGCCGGGCCCACGGCGAAGATAGAGACGCACCTCGCGATCTCTCGCTCCGGCCCCCCGGCCAGCGGCAGGGCGAGCA
>DATIOP010000486.1:0-4681 GCA_035472975.1 Gemmatimonadales bacterium | reverse complement strand
GAAATGTTGGGGTGACACCTGCTCCCCGAAGCGGGAGCCGAGGGCTTTGAGGTAGTCATCCATCGTGCGGTGGTGGCCCATCAGCCGGGAAATGACCCGGAAGATCGGATTCGAGACCCATCCATGTTCGGTGACGGTGATCGTGCTCCCTATCGGCACAGCCTCGATTTTGGTGGTCCAGGAGCCGCCGAACGGGGCGTCGTCCCCCACGATCAGGGTCTTGAGCAGCCTGGGGGGCTCCGCGGCCGCGACCTCGAGGCCCATTTCGAATCCATCTTCCATGGTTTCATCCCAGATTTCCCTCCCTTGAGGATCGTCTCTTCGGCTGACTCGCTTGACAGATGGCCACCAGGTCGGGATCGCACCAACGTCACGGATCACTGCGAAGACAGACTCGGGGGGTTGCCGAAGCCTAATGTGACTCGAGGCGCGGTGCTCGCGGGGGAGCGCCAGGCCGACGAGTGTTATCAAGAGAATCAGGCCGACCAGGACTCCGCCGACGGTCAGGATCCATTTGGTCACACCAAGGGCTCCTTGCAAGACAGGCATGTTGAATCAAACGCAGAAGCGCAGAGACCACAGAGGGTACCGCGTCAGGGCGGAATTGTACATTCAACACGAAGACACGAAGGGACGCGAAAAGTTGTCGACGGCATTCCGCCTATCCTGCCCTGTCTGCCTTCCCGCCTTCCCGCCTTCTCGCCTTCTCTACCATTCTCTCCAGTCGATCGATGCCCGTGATTGCCACCGTAATAGCTCCAAACTCCTCATCCACCTTGCCCCGGAAGACGAAGGGCCCCTGGTCGAACAGGACGTGCCCTCGTTGGCGGAAGACCCGGGGGAACAGCACAGTTTCGATCAGGCCATAGCCGTCGTCAAACGTAGCAAATTCCATCGGCTCCTCGGTGATGGTGCTGATGGGCTTCGAGGTGGTCAGCATGCCGCAGCAGAGCACCGATTCCCCGACATGATCTGCCAGCTCGGTGCTCCGGGTGATCCGGAACCGGGCGAGATCGGCCGCGTGAAGATGCATCGGGTGGCTGTCGGTCGTGAAACCCAGCAGCTCGTATTCCGCACGACGGCGGCGGTCGGTGGTGTACTCACGGAGAAGCGGCGGTTCAAGGCGTGGCGGCTCGGCCCTGAAGGACTCCCTCGCTCCCGGGTCGCGCTGTCGCGCTCCCGAGAGTCGCTCGGTCGCGGCTCGGCGGCTCGAAATCAAGTGAGACCGTATTGATATCCCTCGGCGTTTCCTGAATCGAGTCCACTTCCCACAGCAGCATTGGGCGAGTGCGATTCCCTTTTATGGAATCCAATGCCCCGACCTTCACCAAGGTGCGACAATCGTCATCGCCAAGGCCGGTTCGTTGACGGAAATCAGCGAAGTCGGAAAACAGCCGAGCCGTGGAGCCGCCGAGCCGCCGAGCCGCTAATACCTGTTGTGCCGCCTTCTCCGACAGTCCCTTCACAAACTGCAGCCCGATTCTCACCTCCCGCCCGCGCCCCGTGGTGCGGTAATCACTCGCGTTCACGTCGGGCGGCAGGATGGTGAGTCCCATTCGCATCGCCTCCGCGACATAGGCGAACGGGTGATAGAACCCCCCGCCGTTGGCCAACACCCCCGCCATGAACTCGGCGGGATAGTGGGCCCGCAGGTAGCAGGAATGCTGCGCCACCCGGATGTAAGAGCAGGAGTGACCCTTGCAAAAGCTGTATCCGGCAAACGACATCACCATCTCCCACACCTTCTTCGCCGTTTCGATGTCGCGACCCAGCACCGCGGCCCCAGAGAAGAACTCCTCAGCATAGGAGGCGAGGTGCTTCACCGGCCGCTTCTTGGAGAGCGCCTTCCGCAGTCCGTCGCCGGTGGCGAGCGGCATTCCGGCGAATATCGCAGAGACATTCACCACGTCTTCCTGGTACACCATCACCCCGAAGGTCTCGGCCAGAGTATCGCGCAGGCAGGGATCGAGCGGCTCGTAGGGCTTTCCGTGGAGCCTCTCCAGGTAAATCCGGATGAACCGGTTGGACGCAGGTCGGATGATGCTGGTGTTGAGCACCAGCAAGTCGAAGGTGTCGGCCTGGGACTTGGCACAAAGCTGCCGGGAGGCGGGGCTCTCGGTGTAGAAGACGCCCATCGTCTGCCCGGTACGGAAGAGAGCCCGGGTCGGCTCGTCGTCCTCCGGGTCCGAGGTGGTGTAGTCGATCTGCCGGCCGGTATGGCCTTTCACCGCGGCGATCGCGTCGCGAATGACCGCGAGTGAGCGGTTGCCGAGCAGGTCGATCTTCACCAGGCCGACGTCTTCAGTACCGTCCTTCTCGAACTGGACGACCGGCACCGTGAGGCCGGAATATCCCTCGAGCTCCTTGGCCGCGCGCTCCACCGGCACGTAGTCGGTCAGCGTCGTGGGGACGATCACCACTCCGCCGGGATGCAGTGACAGGTGGCGAGGAGTTCCCACCAGAGGCTGCGCCATCCTCGCCAGATCGCTCCAGATGGCCGGAAGCTCGAGTCCCTGGAAGTTGGGGTGGTTGGCGATCACCTCTTCCAGCGAATCGTCGTCGCTGAACCAGGGGAACCGGCGGGTGATCTCGCGGATCTCTCCCGGCGGCCGTCCGTGCACCTTGGCCACCTCGCGCAAGGCACCGCGCAACCGGAAACAGTTGTGATTGGCCACCATGGCCGACCGCAGGTTGGGATACTTCCGGAAGACATACGCGAGAACCTGGTCCCGCTCGTCCCAAGGGAAATCGAGGTCGATGTCGGGTGGATCTTTTCGCTCCGGATTGAGAAAGCGCTCGAACAGGAGACCGGCGCCCAGCGGATCCACGTGGGTGATGCCCAGGGCGTAGCTCACAATCGAATTGGCGACGGAACCGCGGCCGCAATGGGTGGGCCCGTTCTGCACGATATCATGCACCACCAGGAAGTAGTCGGCGAACTTCATCTGGCCGATGATCGCCATCTCGTGCTCCAGCCGGTCTCGCGTCACCGGCGCAATGGTGCCGTATCGCCGCTCGGCACCTTCGTACGCCAGCGTGCGTAACCGCTGGAAGGCATCGTCGGCCTCGGCAAAACGGGGTGCCACTACTCGCCGGCCCAGCGGCAGGAGGTATTCGCAACGTTCGGCAATCTCCTCGCTCGCGCTCAATGCCTCGGGACAATCGGGGAAGAAGCGAGAGAGGTCGGCCGCGGGGCGAAGCCAGGAGCCGGGGGGAGAATTTAAGATTGAAGATTTCAGATTTAAGATCGCGCTCCGGTTGGAAGTCTGTTTCCGTTTTTCAATCTTCAATCTGAAATCTTCAATCTGACATTCCGAAAGTGTCCCGTTCATCCCAATCGCCACCCTAAGTCGATGGCGTTGGAAATCTTCCGGGTTAGCAAACATCACCGCGTTGGTTACCGCCGATCGAATGCCGAGCTGCCGAGCTGTGGCGCCGACGGCGTGACGCTCTTTGCCAGGACGGAGTTCTGCGTAGAGGTCGGAGGGGCCGCTCAGCGCGACAACGCGTTCAAGAAACGGGATATTGGAAGACAGAATGATGAGGCTGGCTCGATCGGTGGCGAGGAGAAAGGACAGGGATTTCAGATTTGAGATTTCAGATTTCAGATTTGAGGCTGCTTTTTCAATCTTCAATCTGAAATCTTCAATCTGACATTCCCAATGGACTGCAGTCACCGCCCGACACAACGCCCCCCACCCCTTCTCATCCGTCGCCAGTACTACTGCTTCCTCGTCGCCGAAGACCAGATGGGCGCCCAGGATGGGCCGGATGCCCCGGGCGATCGCGGCCTGCTGGAACTCGACTGCGCCGTAGACGCCGTTCGTGTCGGTGCAGGCTAGAGCCGTGAACCCACGCTGAGCCGCAGCATCGAGCAAGCCTTCAGGGCTCGATACACCACTTTCGAAGGAGAAATAACTGTGAACGTGTAGATGGGTGAACATTTTATTCAACACAAAGCCACGAAGAGCACGAAGGATTACGAAGGAACTTTATTGTGTTACGGCACTCTTTGTGTTCTTCGTGTCTTCGTGTTTGCTGTTACCCAAGCCGGGTGCAGCTTCAGGATCTTTCGGTAGACAGGGCAAGTCTTCGCATGCGCGCCGGGGAGGTAGCCGATGCTCATGAGGAACTCGCCCACGATCTCACCGCCGGTGAACCGGAAGTTCTGCTTGAACAGCTTCACCCATTCCTCTTTCGTCAAAGGATGATGGGCGTTGAGCCAGGCGTGAAAGCCGCCGTGTGACTTCCGCAGCTCGAGGATCTTCTGCGCGTTGGCGATGGCCGCGTCCACCTTGAGCCGGTTGCGGATGATCCCCGGGTCGTTAAGCAGGCGCTTCCGATCCCTGGCCTTGTAACCGGCTACAATCTCAGGATCGAACCCGTCATACGCCTTCCGAAACGCTTCCCGCTTCTTGAGGATCGTGAGCCAGGAGAGTCCCGCCTGGTTGATCTCCAGGATCAGCCGCTCAAGCAGGTCGGCGTCGCTCGTGAGAGGGAACCCGTACTCGTTGGCGTGATAGGGACCGTGCCATTCGTGGGTCGGGGCGATATCGCAGTAGGTGGACATTCGGGTTCCTTGTGTTCGACGGCAGCCATAAGCCATAAGCCTTAATCGCTAACCATTAAGCACGAACCTCGAGCTGTGAGCTTATGGCTTACGGCTTAAGGCTTACGGCAC
>DATIOP010000485.1:0-1963 GCA_035472975.1 Gemmatimonadales bacterium | reverse complement strand
GTGTCCGGCGCTCCGGCGCCACCTCCTATCAGGTGCTGATCGACGGACTGGCCATGCACGAATGCGGCTTCAAGCACGAAGGCCTGGTCGATGGCGACGCCCTCTGCTATTCCATCGCGGCCGCCGGTATCGTCGCCAAGCAGGTGCGCGACGAGCTGATGCATCGTCTGGCCGTGCGGTACCCGGGCTACGGCTGGGAACACAACGTCGGCTACGGCACCTCCGAACACTGCGACGCGATCGACTCGCTGGGACCCACTCGGCACCATCGCAAGACCTTCGGTCCGGTTGCCCAGATCTCGCTCTTTTAAGGGATCCTCTGACCTCCTGGCGACCGCTTCTGATCGGATCGAGTCTTTTCGGGGAACCAGTCCTTAGCCAGGTCGAGCCACCCCGGATTGACCGAGGCAATCAGCGATAGCTTCTGTTCTCGTGAGCTGGCCTTCAGCTGTTTCTCCCGCGCGATCGCCGATCCGATGTCTCGCGCCGGTTCGCAATAGACCAGGCGGGTGATCTGGTTGTGAGTGGTGAATCCCAGGCCGTGCGGGTGCCGGTGCTGCCATACTCGGCGGTGGAGATCGGTAGCGACGCCGGTATAGAGCCGCCGCGAAGGACTCGCCATGATGTATACCCACGCTTGCGGTGCCCGCATCGGAGTACCATAGCGTTCGCCTTCAACGCCGCCTCAACCGCCGTCCTGATCAAATCCATGCGATTGCTCATCGGTTTTACCCTGCTTCTCGCGTCACCTCTCGTTGCCCAGACCAACGCGGAGCGGATGCTCAACGACCGCTACAGCCGCTCCCATGACTACGACCTGGTCCACCAGCGGATCGAGCTGCGCGGCTTCGACTGGGACAGCTCAAGCTTCGATGGAGTGGTCACCACGACGCTGCGCTCGCTGAGCGCGGGACTCGACTCGGTCGTGCTGGACGCGGGGGAGCTGCTGCAGTTCTCCCTTGTCGAGTCGGTGAGCCGGAGCGGGCAGGGAACCGGGAAGCTGCGTTACTCGCGGGTACGGGATACTCTCGTCGTCTATCTCCCGAAAGCTGCCGCCTTCGGCGACACGCTTCGATTCCGGATGGCCTATCACGGGCGAGTCGAGGACGGCCGGGGACTGACCTTCATCGAGGCCGATAGCGAGCCGCCGCGCCGGCCCCGCCAGCTCTGGAGTCAGGGCGAGGACGACAACAACCACCACTGGTTTCCGACCTACGACTTTCCCAACGACAAGATGACGTGGGAAGTCTGGGCCACCGTGCCCAAGGGCTTCACCGCGGTTTCCAACGGCAAACTGCTGCTCGATCGGCCCAATCCTGAGGGGACCCGCACCCTCCGCTGGAGTCAGGATCGTCCATCCGCCACGTATCTCGTCTCCCTGATCGTCTCACCGCTCGTGAAGGTCCACGACACGTGGCGCACCATTCCGGTGGACTACTACGTCTACCGGCCCGACAGTGCCCTCGCGCGCCCCCTGTTCCGGCGCACGCCAGACATGATCGAGACCTACTCGAAGCTGACCGGAGTTCCTTATCCCTGGAGCAAGTACGCCCAGACCACGGTGGCCGATTTCTTCGGCGGGATGGAGAACGTCAGCGCCACGACGCTGGTAGACTGGCTGCCCGATCGCACCGCGTATGCCGACCGCCCCTGGTACTGGTACGAGCTGATCGCCCACGAGCTGGCCCATCAATGGTTCGGCGACTACGTCACCACCGCCAACTGGGCGAACATGTGGCTCAACGAAGGCTTCGCCACCTTCATGCCCGGTCAGTTCTGGCGAGCCAAACAGGGGGATCACGCCGGCGAGGACTATTACCTGGGGCAGTACCAGGAGGCTCTCGACATCGACAAGCAGCGCCGGATGCCGCTCGCCTCGCTGGGCTCCAACAACATCTACCCCAAGGGCGCGATGGTGCTGGAGATGCTCCGTCAGTATCTGGGAGACGAGCGCTTCTGGGCC
>DATIOP010000484.1:0-10949 GCA_035472975.1 Gemmatimonadales bacterium | reverse complement strand
GGCTTCCGGGATCCCGGCGGGCTGGTACAGGATGTCTTCCTCGACAACGGCGGGAAGACGACGCTGGTGGAGACCATGTACTTCCCCTCCCAGCACGCGCGAGACGAGACGCTCAACTCGGGCATGGTGGCTGGCGCCGAGGAGACGCTCGACCGGCTGGCGGAGCTCTTGGCGACGCTGGTCAAGGGGAAGTAGTAGGGCGATTGAAGATTGCAGATTTCAGATTGAAGATTTGAGGGCCCGGCACAGCCATTCTGCAATCTTCAATCTGAAATCTTCAATCTGAAATGTTCAGTTGCGGCAGGTGGTGACGCACATGCAGTTCCTGGAAGCGCGCGAAATCCGCGACCGACACGTCGCCGAATATGGTACTCGGCACCTCCTTGCCGCTCGCCTCACGCCCCCGACACGCCTTATCGAATCGAGCCAGGGCCTGCTCCACGCGGACCCGACCCTGGCCTGGTATCGGTGAACCGGTCGCGGGATCGAAAGGACCGGCAGTCTTCAGTGTGAGGAAGGAATTCCGGCGTAGAACGCGCTGGAAGAACAGCAGTCGAGCGACGGGGCGGAGCAGACGGGAGATCGTGGGGAACTTTGAGGGATCACCCGAAGCGACGCTGGCCGACTCCTCCATGATGCGGGCTACGTGCTCGACGACCTGGCTGGGTGACCACTTGCCCGGGGCCCGCGGGACGGTCCACCTCGGCGCGGCCACCACGGCCGCTGCAACGAACTCGGCCACCGCTCCGTGGAGGCGAATCAGGGCCTGGTTCAGATCGGACATGCGGATTCAGGATGTTTGGATGTTTGGATGTTTGGATGTGCGGATGTTTGGATGTGTGAATGTATTCTGACCGATAACGTGTCAGACCACAACACATCCCTCAATCCAAACATCCTCACATCCTCACATCCCCACATCCGCACATCCAAACATCCCTCAATCCCCCTGTCCCACGTGCCAGCACACGCCAGCGAGGTCAATGAAGTTCACCTCTCGTCCCCAGGGATAGTCGGTCGGTGGGGCGAGTCGAAGACCCGGGTACTTCTGGTCCAGGTTCATTGCCGAAACGGTATGCCACCAGGCATCGAGATCCGGGACGTTGAGCCGGACCATGAAGTTCTCGGCAAAGGTCTTCTCCTCGAATCGCTGCAGGATGAACTGCGCTGCACCATTACGGAAACCGGCGTAGCCGGAGCTCTCCCAGACTTCATCGAAGCCGAGATCGACGAAGAGACGGCGAGTCTCCTCGTAGCGGGTGCCGCTGGGAACGAAGGGGAGAAGCGACAAGGCTTGCAGTTGGCTCACGGTAGGACACCTCTCGAAAAAACCACTCTCTCACTCCTTGGCCGGAAGGTAGTTCGGCGGCTGGTAGGCGTCAGCGTGCGGGCGCGCGGCCAAGGATGGCCATGCCGATGCCTCCTAGAACCAGCACTGCGGCGAAGGCCAGCCGGATACTGAGCGTTTCTCCCAACAGGAGTATTCCCCCCGCCCCGGCGAGAATCGGCACGGCGAGTTGCACGATCGCCGCCGTCATGGCGGTGAGGTGTCGAAGCGCGGCATACCAGAGAGCATAACCGATACCCGAGGCGATGGCGCCGGAGAGCACAGCCCAAAGGACTCCGCTCGCTTTGACCGGCGGCACCGGCCAGGTAACGAGACAGAGAACGAGGGCCAGCGGCACCGCACGAGCGAAGTTGCCGGCGGTCTGGGCGAGTGGGGCCGTGGTGCTTCGCCCGCGCAGGGAGTAGAGGCCCCACGCAACGCCCGCGAGAACCATGAGGGAGGCGCTGAACGGATCCGGGGCCGCGAGGCCGGGAAGGACGAGGTAGACCAATCCTGCAATAGCCACCGTCAGCCCGACCCATTGGATGGGCCGGGGACGCTCCCCCCGCACCAGTGCGGCCAGCACCATCGTCACCTGAACAGAGGCAAAGAGCAGCAGGGCGCCGGTCCCCGCGCTCAGATGCAGGTAGGCGAAGGAAAACGGCGCAGCATAAAGGAAAAGGAGACCCGCCGACGTCCAGCTCGAGCCGCCCGACACTGGAGGCGAGGCGCTCGGCCAACGGACGAGGAAGCCGAGTATCAGGGCGCCGGAGACGATCCGAATGGCCGAAAAGGACGCGGGATCGATGGCTTGGCTCCTGAGCGCCAGACGGCAGAGCAGGGAGTTGGCGGCAAAGGCGATGAGAGCGAGGGTGGTGAAGGCGGGTGTGCGCATGCAGTCGATAGTCGATAGTCGATAGTCAATAGTCGACTATCGACTGCTGGACAAGTCCTTATAAAACACGACCGTCGCGTGCATCGTGCCATCTGGATTGAGTGCGTACCGCGGAATCACACCAACCTCGACCCATCCTCCTCGGCGGTAGAGCTGCTCCGCGCCGTCGCCTTGCTTGGTATCGAGGGTGAGGAGAGTGAATCCAGCCTGGCGGGCTTCGCCCTCGATGGCTTGCATGAGTTGGGAGCCCAGCCCGGTGCGCCGGCTCCGGCGATGGACCATGAGCTTGGCAATGTCGCCCCGGTGGGGCTGGTTGGGTGCCCAGGATGGGTGGAGCTGAACCGACCCGACGATGCCCACGGCATCCCGGGCCACAAGAAAAACGGTCTTGAGGTCGGCGGTCTCGGTGGTCTTCCGCCACCAGGCCTCCGCCTGCTCAACGGTGAGCGGCGGGAGAAAGCTCACCGCGGCGCCGGAGGCCACCGCGTCTACCAGGAGCTCGGCAAGCCCGCGAAGATCGGCGTCCGAAACCGGGGGTGTCAGCCGTTCGATCCGGTATGGTTGCGGGCTCATGGAGGTCGGAAAATCACTCGTGTTGCCCTCATGGGCAACTTGACTGCCCTCTCCGTGTTCCATAAGGTGGCACCGTCTGCGCAAATCACGTCCAGTCGGCAGGGCAATCTCCGCCGATCACAAACGGGGCGGGGGGATTTTCCTCTTCCGCCCCGTTTCGCGGGTTCGGCGAGGGAGATGTGCGCCACCGCGGCTGGCCATTCCGGAACCGGCTATCTCACTACTCATTGCCTTGACCGTGGTCGGGGTCCTGATCGTGTGTCTGCTGGTCGCGATGCGGCACTATCGCCAGATGGGTCAGATACGCGAGAACGAACGCCATTGGACCGAGGTTCGCCGACTCGTCGGCACACTGTGCGGCCCCTGCGGCGCGGAGAACTTTCCGGGCTGCGTGCTCACAACCGCCTATCGGGCGCCGGACCAGTTAGTCGCCAATACGGTACGCGAGTACCTGCTGGATAGGGGTCTTGGCTGGAGTGAAGTGGACGTCCTCACTAAAGACGGCAATTGGAACGTGGCGGCGATCACCGGTTCCACGGTAGTCACGCCCGCCTTGTGCGATTCGTGGATTACGGAAATGCGATATGTCTGCGAAGAACTGGGATGTAGTCTCGAGTACTTCGGTGCGCCGCCGGATGGTGGTGGAGGGTTGGGGGTGCCCGCGTATGCATGATTTCAGATTGAAGATTTCAGATTGATGATTTGAACGGCGGCAACCAGCTGACGGACTCCAGGCAGTTCCATCTTCAATCTGCAATCTTCAATCTGAAATGCAGTCAGCAATCTTCAATCTGCAATCTCTGCAATCTTCAATCTCTCAGACTCTCACCCAACCGAGTCGATTCGCGCGGACGGCTTCGACGCCTTCGAGTTCTCGGGTCGCGAACGGTTGGTGAAGATCAGGGCGGCCAGGAGTGCCAGCTCGAGTACCGCGTCGGCCAGATAGATGCGTGAGATGCGCCCGCTCAAGGCGTACCAGGTATCAATGAACGAGAAGGCCAGGGTGGCTCCCGCCGCCAGGACGGTGATCTCCAGCCTATGAACGGCATCGCGTATGATCGCCACGGCCAGTGTCACCCCGATCAACACGACCAGCAGCCCCACCATCCGCACCAGCCAGTCATCGGTCTTGGGGCCGGTTACCAGCTCGAAACTGGCAAAGTGAACCAGGGGCCAGAGGCCTGTGAGGATGTAGTAGGTTGCCTGAAGGGTGACTACGCGATGGCGAGGTGTGCCGGTTGGGGGAGTGCCGTAAGCCATAAGCTGTAAGCTGTTAGCTGTTAGCTGTTGCAGTTAAATCTTCAATCTGAAATCTTCAATCTGAAATTACCAATTACCAATTACCAATTACCAATTTACAACTGCCCCATGGAACACCTTCCTGATCCACTCCGACTCATCGGCCACATTCGGTCCGCGCTCCAGTCGAAGGAGGAGGCGCCGAGGCAGGGGAACGAGGGTGCGCCCGACGCGTGGCTCCATGTAGATCCAGCCTTTGAGCCGGCGCTCCGCGGCATTGCCCGAGGGGACGAGATCATCATCATCACCTGGTTACACCGGGGTGATCGTGAGGTGCTCCAGGTGCACCCGCGGGGTGATCCGGAGATTCCGATCGCCGGCGTCTTCGCGACGCGTTCTCCCGACCGGCCCAATCCCCTGGGGCTTCATCGAGTGACGGTGCGGGAGATTTCGGGGACGCGACTACGGATCGGGCCGATCGAGGCGATTGACGGGACGCCCGTGGTCGACATTAAGGCGGTGCTGGAGGAGATGGGTGATGGGTAGTGGGTTGTCGGTGGTGGGTAGTGGGGAGGAGCGATTCAGTTAAGTGCAGCCCCCCACTCCCCACCCCCCACTCCCCACTACCTCTTTCTCCGATACATTCCCGCCAATGGACGCTCTCTCTGATCTGCTGAGGATCGTGCGGCTGGACGGCGCGTTCTTCTATTCGGTCGAGGCCGTGGCGCCGTGGAGCGTCGAGACGCTGGCGGCGAAGGAGCTGACGCCCCGGGTCATGCCGACGGCCGAGCATCTGATCTCCTACCACGTCGTCACCGAAGGACGCTGTTACGGCGGACTGGTTGGGGAGGAGCAGGTGGAGCTCAACCCGGGCGACATCATCGTGTTTCCGCATGGGGACGCCCACATGATGTCCAGCGCGCGCGGGCTGCAGGGCGGCCCGAACGTCCATAGCGTCGGCACCGCGCGCTATCTCGAGCCCGTCATGCTCGGCAACGGCGGCCCTCGTGCCGCGGCCTTTGTCTGTGGGTTTCTGGGCTGCGACCGGCGCCCTTTCAATCCGCTGCTGGCCGGTCTCCCG
Organism: Gemmatimonadales bacterium; assembly: GCA_035472975.1. Classification (GTDB taxonomy): domain Bacteria; phylum Gemmatimonadota; class Gemmatimonadetes; order Gemmatimonadales; family GWC2-71-9; genus DATBGE01. The sequence continues at coordinate 5,834 of DATIOP010000484.1, read as the reverse complement.
CGCCTCATGCACATGCGCGGGATGTCGGGCGCCTGGCTCAGCAGCTTCACGCGACAGGTCACCGAAGAATCCCAGCTCCGCCGGGCCGGTGCCGACAGCGTGCTCACCAGGCTTGCCGAGTTGATGTTCATCGAGGTGCTGCGCCGCTACCTCGGCGAGCAGCCCTCGGGGCAGGCCGGGTGGCTCGCGGGTCTCCGCGACGATCTGGTGGGCCGGGTCCTGGGCCTGTTGCACGCGCAGCCCGCTCATCCCTGGACCCTCGACGAGCTGGCTCGAAAGGCAGCTTCATCCCGCACCAATGTTGCGAAGCGTTTCACCGACCTGGTTGGCCAGCCGCCGATGCAGTATCTCGCCCAATGGCGCATGCAGGTTGCCGCCAATCTCCTCTCCCAGAGCGGCGCCAAAGTGGCCGCCATCGCGGCGCAGGTCGGCTATGACTCCGAGGCCGCCTTCAGCCGCGCATTCAAGAAGGCGACGGGACTCTCTCCAGGCGCATGGCGGGACGGACAGCGCCGTCAGCCGTCAGCCGTCAGCCGTCAGCCATAAGGCTTTCGCTCTCGGCTCTATCCGCGATTCCTCGCTTGTGACCTAAGGCTTGTGGCTGGAAGCTGACGGCTGACGGCTGACGGCTGACGGCTGACGGCTGACGGCCGATGGCTGACGGCCGATCCCCGTAGGACAAAGGCTGACACTCACATCAGCACTCCTGAGCAGGAAATCGGGACTTCCAGTCATTTCCCGCAACACCCCTCCATAGCACTTTGATCCCGCTGCGCGACACGAGGTCGCGCCGGACCTATTGATGGAGGAGTGGCATGTCGGCAGAAGGTGTTTCATCCCGTGGCCCCCGTACGAGCAATGAGATCCGGTCCTGGTCGGAAGATCCTCTCACCGCCCGCGCCCGTTCGGTGTGGACCTCGGGCGATTTCCTTCCGATCGCGCGGAGCTTCGCGCCCGGAGCTCAGGAGTTCATCGCGAGGCTGGGCATCCGTCCGGGCGAGACCGTGCTCGATGTCGCCTGTGGCACCGGGAATCTCGCCATCCCCGCCGCCAAGGCCGGAGCGCGAGTCAGTGGGATTGATATCGCCCCCAACCTGATCGCCGAGGCGCAGCTCGAGGCGCGTGCCGCGGGTATCGCCGTCGCTTTCGAAGTGGGCGATGCCGAGTCGATGCCCTATCTCCAGGGCCAGTTCGACACCACAGTCACGATGTTCGGGGCGATGTTCGCCTTCCGTCCGGAGCGTGCCGCAGCGGAGCTGATTCGGGTGACTCGCCCCGGAGGCCGGGTCGCCATGGCGAACTGGACCTTCGAGGGATTCGTGGGACAGATGCTCCGCCTGCACACCGCGATCGTGCCGCCCCCGCAGGGCGTGCCGAGCCCGCTGGAGTGGGGCAAGGAGGGGATGGTCCGGGCCCGGTTTGGCGACAAGGTGAGCTCGGTGATCTGCAGCAAGCGGACGCTGGAGCTCGACTTCCCGTTCCCGCCCGCCGCCGTGACGGAGCTGTTCGCCAACTGCTATGGGCCCACGGTCGCGACCCTGCACGCCGCCGATCCCGAAGGAGCAAGCCGTCTCCGCGAGGGCCTCACCCGGCTGTTCACGGAACACAACGTGGCCACCAACGGCGGCACGACGGTGGTCGGAGAATATCTGGACGTTCAGGCTATCGTAGCCTGATCACACTGCAGTCAACCACGCACTCGAGTTGGAGGTAGATCATGAGTAAACGTACCGAAGCGCTGGCCGTTCGCCTTGAAGAAGGAGCCCGCGCCCTTGCCGCTCTCGCCCGCACCCTCACGGAGGCGGAGTGGCAGACGCCGACCAGGGACGGCCGCAAGATCGGCGTGGTGGTTCATCACGTCGGCAACATGTACCCGCTGGAGATCCAGCTGGCGCTGACCCTCGCCAAGGGCGAGGCGATCGCGGGAGTGACCTGGGACGATGTCCACGCGGTGAATGCCCGGCACGCCAAGGACTTCGAGAGGGTCACCAAGGAGGAGGCGGTGCATTTCGTGGAGATTCAGAGCGCCGCGGCCGCCGAGGCAATCCGTCAGCTCACCGACGACCAGCTGGACCTGGCGGCGCCGGTGTCGCTCAACGCCGATGCTCGGCTCACGACCCAGTTCTTCCTGGAGGATCACGCAGTTCGCCACAGCTACTATCACACGATGAGGATCAGGGAAGCGCTGAAGGCGGCGGGACGTAGTGCGGTGAAGGTGGCGTAAGGGAATTGAAATTGACAATTGCAAATTGACAATTGAACAGCAATCACGAAGCAATCAGCCGTTGGCCATCAGTTTGTAGCTCTTAGCTGTTAGCTGTTAGCTCTTAGCTGTTAGCTGTTAGTAGTGTGTGGTTGAGGTGCTGGTGGCTGACGGTTGTTTCATCACGAAGGACACGAGGGGAGACCTTTGTGTCCTTTGTGGTTTTGGTGGTGATCTCGGATCTCAGATCTCAGATCTCAGATTTCAGATTTCAGATTGAATAGCAGCCAGCCTACGCGCAGATGGGTCTAATCAGACGGCCCCGCAGCCTGCCAAGCCACAATGCATCCGACAGCCTTCACCGGCCGGATGCTCTCCGGATGATTCGATAGGTCGTTATTGGATCGTCACTTAGGCTAGGGCACGCTTTCTGCCCCCCCTTACAGCAAACCGCGTCCCCTTGTTTTGGAGGATTCATGCGCTCAGCCCGCATGCTCGCCCCCGCCCTGGTACTTCTCGCTGCCTTGGCGTGTAGTTCGGCTACGACCACCAAGTCCCAGCCGGCCCCGGCTCCTGCGCCTGCTCCCGCCAAGAACCAGGGCAAGAGCTCGGCATCCAAGCTGGGAATTCCGCCGGGCCACTTACCGCCGCCCGGACAGTGTCGGGTGTGGATTCCCGGCGACCCACCCGGGCATCAGGCGAAGGCGCGCAGCTGTGCCAACATCGAGGCTTCCGCTCCCGCCGGCAGCCGGATCATCTACCGTCCCACCGATGACAAGAAAGTCGTCCACGTGAAGGTCATCGATCAGTCGCGGCCCGGTATCGTCGTCCGCGTGCGGGTGTACGATGTGGCGAGCGGGAGCTTCATCCGGGAGGAATGAGGTGCGGATAATTGTCAATTGACAATTGAAAATTGAAACGTGAGACACGAGAGCACGGGGGAAAACTTCGTGCTCTTTGTGTTGTCACCCCAACCTAGCCCCATTCTCCCTTAGCAACTCCCGCAACACCGACCGATGGCAGCGCGATTCGTCCTCGCAATAACAGCCCACTGACAGATTGGTCTCCTGCGACAAGGCGGCCAGCAGCTTGAGCAGCCTGATCTTATCCGGCTGATTCATCTCCCTCCGGTACTGCTTCACGAAGGCTTTCCACTCAGCCGGGGTTTCGGCGGCGAGAGCGCGTTTAACCACTCGCGCGCTCGGCGCCAAGTCAGGAAGCCAGACGTCGTACCAGTTGTCCGAGCTGTAGCGGCTTCTGGGTACTCCACGGGGCGGACGGCGCACGGTGCCGATGCGAAGCCCCTCAACGCGTTGCCGGGGGCTGCCGAGTTGGACGATGCGGAGCGTCATGAGGAGCGTATATTCCGTCGCCTTACCCCCAAGCGGAAGTGGTCATGCCCGAACCGGTGGTCGGCAGCATCGCGGACCGCTATGCGCTGCTGCGCAAGCTAGGTCGAGGTGGGATGGGGACGGTCTGGCTCGCCCGAGATGGGCAGCATGACCGCCTGGTCGCCATCAAGCTGCTCCATCCGGAGCTGGCCGGGGTGGTCGGCGGAGACCGCTTTCTTCGTGAAATTCGAGTAACCGCTCAGCTGCAACATCCCAACATCGTCCCGATGCTTGATTCGGGCGTGATCCGCCGCGGCGACGGAACCGAGGTGCCGTGGTATGCCATGCCGTATCTCGAGGGTGAATCGCTCCGGGCGCGGCTGACCAGGGAGCCGCAGCTTCCTCTTGAGGATGCTCTCCGCATCACGGATCTCGTGTCGCAAGCGCTCCAGGCGGCCCACCGACACGGCATCGTCCATCGGGATATCAAGCCGGAGAACGTGCTGCTCTCGGCCGGCTCGGTCTACGTGGTTGACTTTGGCATCGCCAAAGCGGCGGCGGAGGTCGACGCCGAACGGCTGACCAGTACGGGCCTCTCGATTGGGACGCCGGCCTACATGAGTCCGGAGCAGGCCAGCGGTGACAAAGTGGACGCCCGAAGCGATCAGTACAGCCTCGCAACCATGCTATACGAGATGCTGGTAGGCGAACCTCCCTTCGCAGGCCGAAGCGCGCAGGCCATTGTGGCTCGCCGATTGACGGAGACGGCCCGCGCGATTCGGCCGGTCCGACCCGGGGTGCCATTTCCAGTCGAGCGCGCGATCCTAAAGGCTCTGGAGCGCTCGCCGGCCGATCGTTTCGCCGACCTCGGCGCATTCAGCGCCGCCCTGCGTGACACAGCGGCTACCAGTGTCCCCTCTGTCACGGCGAAGCCTTCATCGCCGAGAAGACTGGTCGTGCTTGGGCTATTGGTCCTGCTTCTGATTGGAGTTTATTCGTTTCTTCAGAGAGGATCGGCGAGGGCCCAGGCACGAGACCCGGATCTGATCGCACTTTACCAACGTGGCCTCGAGGCGCTGGGACGCCGGACCCAGACTGGTACCACGGAAGCAGCGCAGACCTTCAGTGCCGTGCTCGCCAAGGATTCGTCATTTGGCGATGCGTGGACGGGTCTCGCGCAGACCTATACTCGCGCTGATCTTCGTGGATTTGTGATCCCCGGGGTTCCTCCCGACAGCCTTATCGATGCCGCGGTCAGGGCGGTGGACCGTGCCCTGGCGCTCGATTCCAACAGCGCCGCGGCTTGGCGCGTCAGAAGCACGCTGAACCAGCGTATCGATCCTACCGACGACACTCCTGCTCTTCGGTCCATTCGGCATGCCATCGCGCTGGATTCGACGCAGCCGGAGAGTTGGCACTACCTCGGGATGTATCTTACCGAGACCGGTGATCCGGGCGGCGGCATCACAGCGTGGCATCGTTGCCTTGCCTTGAGTCCAACCAACACCCAGTGCCTCGCCTTCCTGGGACTCGCCTACTACTGGCGCCGCCAGTACGACAGCGCTGCGATGTACGGTGATAGCGCGGTCAGCATAGATCCCGGGTATTACCTGGGACGCACCTCTCTGGCCGCTACCGAGCTGTCACGTGGGAATACCGGGAAAGCGGTAGCCGCGTTCGATGCGGCTCTTCGGCTGAGCAGTGGGGTTGAGACTGTGAATGCAATTGTGGAGAACGCTCTCGCGGTTAGTCACGCAGGCGACCAGGCAAAGGCACGGAAACTCCTGGTGCAGGCGGAGTCCCTCGGGAAGGGATACCGGCCGTTCAGCCTCCACACGGCGGTTTACTTCGCGGAGACCTACGCCGGGCTGGGCGACGCCACAACAGCACTGCGATTGCTCAGGGATTATCAGCCCCGAGCCGACCTGCACTTTCAGCTCCATCTGCGCTGCGACCCATTGCTGGATCCAGTGGCGGACAATCCTGCTTTCCAATCACTACTACTCAAAGAAATGCCTCGCCCGCCTCACGGGTGCTGACCGGAAAAAAGGGGGCGGGCTGGAGCCCGCCGCCGGCTGGACGACCGATCCGGCCTTCTATTTCCCGGCCATCGCGGGCTCTTTCTTCCCTGGCGAACCGCTTGCGGCGGCAGCCATGGTTTCCTGCATCTCCCGCGCCTTGTCCAGCGCATCCCCGATGCTGAAGCTGGCGGGCTTCTGCCTTGGAGGGAAATCCTCGAAGGTCTTGAGGAACTCGCCGACGATGGCCTGGGCCGGCACCAGCAGGAACGAGCGGTCGGC
>DATIOP010000483.1:0-3458 GCA_035472975.1 Gemmatimonadales bacterium | reverse complement strand
CTGCGCGCCCTCCGCCCGTTCACTTCCCATCCCGAAGTCGCCCAGGTCGTGGTAGCACTGCCTGCTGAAGACGCCACCAATCCCCCAGCCTGGCTCAAGGCCCTCACTGGCGGCTCTCTCGTTCTGGTACCGGGCGGTGCTGAACGAACCGCTTCGGTCGCCGCCGGACTGGAAGCCCTGTCTCCCGCGTGCGAGATCGTGCTGGCGCACGACGCGGCCAGGCCTTTCGTGGAGCGAGCGGTCGTTGACGCCGTGATCCAGACCGCCCGAACCGGGATCGGAGCCGTCCCAGCTCTCCCACTCAGCGATACGGTGAAGGAGAGCAAGGGGCCGTCGAGCACAACGGTGGAGCGTACGGTTCCTCGAGATCGGTTGTGGCGGGCACAAACCCCGCAAGGTTTCCCCCGACAACTTCTGGTTCAGGCCCATGCCGCGGCGGGTGGAGAAGGCGCGAGCGATGACGCGGCGCTGGTGGAACGGCTGGGCCACGAGGTTCGCCTGGTGCCGGGCTCGGAGCGGAATCTCAAGGTGACGACAGCTGAGGACTTTCGGCTTGCCGAGTTGATCGCGAGGAGCGTTGGAGACAGTAAGGAGTGAGGGATTGGGGGATGTTTGGATGTTTGGATGTGAGGATGTGGCGTGATTCATTGGCGCCCCAACAATCCTCAATCCTTTAGTCCCTCAATCCAAAACATCCAAACATCCAAACATCCTCACATCCCAACATCCCCGCATCCAAACATCCCTCCTTACTCCTGACTCCTGACTCCTTACATTGAAGCCATGACCAGGGTCTTGCTGATCTGTACCGGAAACACCTGCCGCAGTCCGATGGCCGAGATCTTGTTGCGCGAGGCGTTGGAGCGACGGGGTGTGGATGGGGTTACGGTAGCCTCGGCCGGCACCGGGGCATGGGATGGCTCCCCGGTCTCGGAGGGGGCCTATCTCATCGCTCTTGAACACGGTCTGGATCTCTCGGAGCACCGGGCCCGGTTGCTCACCCGGGAGATGACGCAGGAAGCCGATCTCGTTCTCACCATGTCGCGCCATCACCGGGCGCGCGTCAGCGATCTCGGTGGCGCCGAGAAGGTCTTTGTGCTTGGCGAGTATGCCGGCCGCGTGGGGGAATCGGCCGAGGTGCGGGACCCCTTCGGTGGCGATCTCGAAGGCTACCGTCAGACCTACGACGACCTCGCCGAATTGACCGACGCCGCGGCGGATCGCCTGGTGCGGGAGCGATCGGGTGATCGGCGGTAGCACCCGGGTCTTCGCCATCCTTGGCGATCCCCTCAAGCACACGCTATCCCCCGCGATGCACAACGCGGCGTTCCGAGCGTTGGGCCTCGATGCCACCTACGTCCCGCTCCGGTGCAATGCCGCCGACGTCCCAGGACTGGTAACCGCGCTCGCGAGAGCAGGGGGCGGAGGGAACGTCACCATCCCCCATAAAGAGACCGCCGCCAAGGCGATCACCCGGCCGAGCGATCGAGTCCAACGGTTGGGAGCGTGCAACACTTTCTGGGGCGATGATACGGCGGTGGTCGGTGACAATACCGACGTAGACGGCCTGAAAGAGGCGCTGCGACTGCTCGAAGCGCCCACGAACGCGTGGCTGGTCGCGGGAACCGGTGGGGCCGCCCGTGCGGTTGTCGCCGCGGCGCGTGAGGCAAGGGCTGCCGTTGCCGTACGATCGCGCGATCCCTCCAGACGACAGGCGTTCGAACAGTGGGCGACGGATCAAGGCGTGGCGCTCGCCCGCTCCGGGGAGTGTGAGGTGATGATCAACGCCACTCCTCTGGGCCTCCATCCGGGAGATCACCTCCCCCTCGCCGTGGATGATGCTCCGGACGCGCAGATCGCGCTGGACCTGATCTATGCACCGGGGGAAACCGCCTGGGTTCGCCTCATGCGACAGGGTGGTTTGCGCGCGGCCGATGGCCGAGCCATGCTGGTAGCGCAGGGAGCGCAGTCGTTCCGCCGCTGGTTCCCCGACGAGGAGCCGCCGATTGAAGTAATGAAGGCGACGGTGAACGATGCGCTTCGCTGACGTCACGCGGACTCTTCTGGCAGCTGAGCGGCTGCTGTTGCCCGCGGAGTGTCTCCTCTGTCACGAAGCGGTCGAGGAGCGCGCCGGAGATTCGCTGGTTTGCGAGCTATGCCAGAGCCGGTGGCGCAGACTCCCGGAGCCGATTTGCGCCCGTTGTGGCCAACCGCTTGACCCGGGAATCAGCTGCCGGATCTGCGAGGCCTGGCCCAGTGCGCTGCAACGAGTGCGGAGCGCGGTATGGTTCGACGGATCGGTGAGAGGAGCAATCCATCAACTCAAGTACGAGGGCTGGTGGAGAGTGGCGGACGTGGCGGCGCGCAGCATGCGACGCCTGGAGCCGCTGGAAACGGAAGTCGTACTCGTTCCGGTTCCCCTTGCTCTGCAGAGGCTCCGGCGACGCGGCTATAACCAGAGCGAGCGCATCGCCCGGGCGCTGGGAGCCCTGCGCGGACTGCCGGTGCGGGACGATCTGCTCAGCCGGGTGCAGGAGACGGCGACTCAGACCGCCCTCACTCCTGAGGCCCGAAAGGCGAACGTCGAAGGGGCCTTTCGAGCGGCGCCCATCCGGTCGGGGCGCCTGGTCTTGGTGGACGACGTATTCACCACCGGGGCAACTCTTGCCGCCGCGGCGTCGGCACTGGCCGAGGCTGGAGCGGCGCGCGTGGAAGCGGTTACCTTTGCTCGCGCGACAGTACCGATCGCGTGAGGTGAACCAGCGGGATTGACCAGGGATCAACCATTGGTGGGGCGCGCGGAGGAATGAGCATAAAGGTCGGGATCAACGGCTTCGGCCGGATCGGGCGTAACGTGGTGCGGGCGGCTCAGAAGATGGGCGCCAGGGACATCGACTTCGTGGCGGTGAACGACATCACCGATACCGCGACGTTGGCCCATCTTCTCAAGTACGACTCGGTCCATGGCCGGTACGAAGGCGATGTCGCGGCCAAAGGGGACGCCATTGTGGTGAACGGCGACTCCATCAAGGTCCTGGCGGAGAAGGATCCCGCCAAGCTCCCGTGGAAAGCTCTTGGGGTCGATCTGGTGCTCGAATCCACCGGCCGCTTTACCGATCGCGATCAGGCGGCGAAGCACCTCGAGGCGGGGGCAAGGAAGGTCGTCATCTCGGCCCCGGCCAAGAAGGAAGACATCACGATCGTGATGGGGGTCAATCACGACAAGTACGACTCCGCGAAGCATCATGTCATCTCGAATGCCAGCTGCACCACGAACTGCCTCGTGCCGGTGGTGAAGGTGGTGATAGACAAGTTCGGGTTCGTGAACGGCTTCATGACCACGGTCCATTCCTATACCAACGACCAGAACATTCTCGACCTGCCCCACAAGGACCTGCGGCGCGCCCGTGCCGCGGCCCTGTCCATCTTTCCGACTACCACCGGGGCCGCGAAGGCCA
>DATIOP010000482.1:0-18376 GCA_035472975.1 Gemmatimonadales bacterium | reverse complement strand
TCCCCAGGAGGCGCGTAGGGAAGTGAGACGGTGAATTCGGCTCCACCACCAGCACCAGGCGCATAGCTCAAACGGCCGCCGTGCGATTCGACGATTCCGTAACTGATCGAGAGGCCCAACCCGGTCCCCTCGCCCGGGTCCTTGGTGGTGAAGAACGGGGTAAATAGCTGGGAGACGAGCTGCTGCGGCACGCCGGGCCCGGTGTCCCGTACCCGGAGCAGTGCCAGGGTGCCATCCCTCAATGTCTCGACGGTGATTCGGCGCGCCACGTCAGGGTGCAGCCTGGAGATCGCGTGGGTCGCGTTGGTCAGCAGGTTCAGCAGCACCTGCTGCAGCTCGTAGCGGTTTCCCTTCACGCTGATCTCTTCGCCGCTCAACTTCTGGTCCAGCTCGATGCCGCGGAGCCGGAGGTCGTAGGCCACGAGCAGTGCGGTGCGCTCCACCACGGTGTTCAGGTCCACCCCGGTCGCCTCGGGCGTCTCCTTCCGGGCGAAGGTCAGCAGATTCTGTACGATGTGCCCGGCGCGCGCGGCCTGCTCATGCACCACGCGCAGGTGCTCCCGGTCGCTCGCCCGGAGATCTTTTCGCTCGAGCAGGAACTCCGACAGTCCCGCGATCGAGGTGAGCGGGTTGTTGAGCTCGTGGGCGACGCCGGAGACCAGCTGTCCCACCGCCGCCAGCTTTTCGTTCTGGATGAGCTGGGCCTCGAGCGCCCGTTGCTCCGTCACATCCTCGATGAGGATGACGGTCGCCGTGCCGTCCAGCGGCTCGGAAAGGGGAGCCGCGGTGAGTCGCAGCATACGGTGGAGCACCTCGCTACGTACCATGACCGGGGAGGGTCGTTCTCCCCGGCTCGCGGCGGCGAAGAGATCGCCGGGGCCTTCGCTGTCTCCGACCACGGTCGGCCAGAAGTTCCGGCCGATCAGGGTAGGGAGAGCGGCATCGAGCATTCGCGCGAAGGCACGATTGGCGCGGCTGATCCGGCCCTTCTCATCAACCACGGCGATGCCTTCGGCGAGAGAGTTGAACGCGGTTTCCCACTCTTCTTTCGCCTGCCGCACCATTTCAAACAGCCGGCTGTTGGCCATCACCACGGCGACATGCGTCGTCACGGTCGACAGGAGCCACAGATCCTCTGGACTGAAGGTGCCGGAACGGTGGCCCGCCACCGCGAGAGCGCCCATCGCAAATCCATGGGCCCGGAGCGGCGCGGCGGCGGCAATCTGCGCCCTGGCATCGCCGATCAGGAGGACACCCTCTCCGGAGACATCCTGCTCGACTTCGATCCGCTCGTTCTGCAGCGCCCGCATCACCAGTGTCGCGTCATCGGCGGCGAGCCGTTGGCCATTCAGAGCGGATAACGAGCCCTCGGCGCCGGCCACCGTCAGACTGCTGCCATCCTCCGCCGCCAGGATCACGATGGCGCCATCGGCTTGGAGGAACCGCATGGTGTAGCGCACCACCTGCTCGGCCACCCGCTCGAGCTGGAGCGACTCGGCGAGCACGTAGCTCAATTCCTGAAGCGAGAAGATCTCGTTGATGCGGCGGTCGAGCTGGAGGGCGAGTTGTCTCCGGTCGTGCTCCAGTGCCACGGAACGCCGGCGGGATCGCACCAGGGAAACGGCGAGTCCCAGTGCGACGACCAGGAGTAGAAGAGCGAGAATGGCCGCGGTCAGCGAGGCGGCTCCCCGGGATGCCGGCCGCCAACCCGTTCGGTCACGTACGCCTCGGGTGGCGCATTCGGCTTGACCCGAACCGATTTGGCGGGAATCCCGACGTTCACGTGATAGGACCTGACGTCCTTGGTGGCGAGGGCCATGGCGCCCACCATGGCGTTGGCTTTTACCCGGACTCCGGCCAGCACCGTGGCGTGGTAGGTGATGCGCACGTCGTCCTCGATCACGGTGTTGGCGTTAATCACCTCGCGCTGCTCCACGATGCTATGGGTGTGGCTGTAGATGTTGGCGTAGTCCGAGATGCTGACCCGGTTGCCCAGCGTGATCCCTCCGCGGTCGTCGAGGAGCACGTGGCGATGAACCACCACGTTGTCCCCCACCTCCAGGTTGTATCCATAGGAGAACTCGACGTGCTGGAAGCATTTGAAGTTCTCTCCGCAGCGGGCAAAGATCCGCGGGGCCAGGAGGCGGCGGAGCCGGATGCCGAGGTAGACGTGCTGTCCTCCCAGCGGAGAGCGATCGAAGGAGTACCAAAGCCAGAGCAGCGGTTTCACCCGGGCAAAGCGCGGCGCGTCAACATCGCCGTAGTACTCGGGCTCCAGCGTGATGTTGTGGGGATCCAGGCCGAGCAACGCGATGCGGCTCGCCGCGGAGAGCTTCGCATCGGCGACCATGCCTTCGTAGTCCGCATGGCCGGGATACCAGATCTCGAACAGCACGTTCCGAGCGATCCGGTACCAGTCGGCGCCGGGCGCCGACAGCTCGGCGTCGAGAGCGGCAAGCCATTCGTCGTACAGGGGAGCGGCGGGGGCCGCGATTTCGACTCCGCGCAGCGGCAGGTAGGCCATAGATCCTCCGGGATCAACAGAGTCTAGCGGCTCCGCCCGTCAGAGGAAACGTGAACCGTAGTACCATGGGGAAATCTGGTTGACGAACTCGGAAAAGGGGACTAAACTAGTCAGAGTTCATCTGATAATCATTCTCAACTAATCTTTCCCCTTGTCACTCATGAACTTGATTGTCCGCCTCGGGGCGGTGGCCCTCGCCCTCGTTCCCCTCGCCCAGCTCTCCGCCCAGGACGAAGCCGGCAAACTTACCATCGGCGGGTACGGGGAGGTCCACTATTCCAACTCGACCGGTCCCGACACGCCCGGCCTGGTGAACGTGAAGCGATTCGTGATCTACGCCGGGTACGCGTTCAACGATCGGATCACCCTGCACTCCGAACTGGAGTTGGAGGACACCAAGATCGAAGGCGGACAATCGGGAGGCGAGGTTGCCCTCGAGCAGGCGTATCTGGATTACCGGTTCTCCAACGCATTCACGCTGCGGACCGGACTCCTGCTTCCTCCGATCGGCATCATCAACGAGACCCACGAGCCACCCAGCTTCAACGGAGTCGAGCGGCCCGACTTCGACAACGATGTCATTCCCACCACGTGGCGGGACATCGGCGTCGGCGCGGTCGGCCAGATTCCCGGAGTCAACGGGCTCAGTTACCGGGTCTTCCTGGTGAACGGGCTCAAGGCCGAGGGGTTCACGGCGGAGCAAGGCATTCGTGAGGGGCGGCAGGAGGGGAAAGAGGCGAGCTTCGCCAATCCTTCCTTTACCGGACGGGTGGAGTATGCCCAGGCGGGTCTCAAGGTCGGCGGTTCGTTCTGGTATGGTGGCACGGCCAACCAGGTTCCCGGCCTCGGCACCGGCGCATTCGACGCTCCAGTTCTGGTGGTCATGGGTGACGCCCGGTACGACAACGGGCCTTTCATGCTGCGTGCGGTCGCAGGCACCATCGAGGTCTACGACGCCGACAAGATCAACGCGGTCTACGGTCAGGGCGTTGGCCGACGGATCGCTGGGGGCTACGTCGAGGGCGGATACAACCTGCTCGGGTTCCTCGCTCCCAAATCGAGCCAGCGGCTCAACGCGTTTGTGCGGTACGATCACTACGACACTCAGGCCAAGGCAGCCGCCGGCACGCCGGACGATGCCGCGCTTGCTCGCCGGATCACCACGTTTGGCCTGACATACAAGCCGCTCTGGAATGTTGCCTTCAAGGCCGACTACCAGCTCTGCGACAACCAGGCCGGGGTGGGGGAGAACGAGGTGTTGGCGCTGGGTGTTGGGTACCAGTTCTAACAGCGTGAGAGGTGAGAGGTGAGACGTGAGACGTGCGAGATGAGAACTTGAGAGGTATGGGTATTCGACGGGATTGGCTCTTGTGGTCACTCGTGGGGTTCCTTCTCACGTCTCACGTCTCACGTCTGACTGCCCAGGACGCCCCCGCCAAGAAGGTCCAGGCGAGTCTCGCGCGGGTGTTCGGGGATGGGGCCCTCGCCGACACGGTCAAGGTCGATGATGCGCCGGTGCTTCGGGTCGAGCGGGCCGATTCGTTGCTGGGGTATGCCGTCGTGCGGAATGTGAAGGGGAAGGACCAGCCCATCACGTTTCTGGTCGCCGTGGATCCGGGTGATCACCTGAAGGACGTTGATATCCTGGTCTATCGCGAGCCGTATGGCGGCGAAGTGGCGTACGACTCATGGCGCAAGCAATTCCGGGGGAAGACGGCGCAGGATCCTATGGAAGTCGGAAAGGATATCAGGTCCATCTCGGGAGCGACGATCAGCGTGAACTCCGTCACCGTGGCCGTGCGCAAGGCGGTCGCCGATCTCACCGCGTGGCACGCGGCGGGCAAACTCCAATGAATTCCAGAAACAACGAATTCCTCTGGCGCGACGTCCCACCGCCAATCCGCAGCCTGGCCCGGTGGCTCACCATCGCCCAGGTTGTCGGGTACACCACGGCACTGCTTTTCGTCCTTCACACGACCCACATGGTGCCCTCGGGCATCAGCGACCGGTATCGCGGGTCCGACAGCACCGCGGCCGAAGGGGCGATGCAGTTTCCCAAGTCGTACGCCGAGATGCTCACGTTGACCCACACGCACATTCTGAGCATGGCGGTGATTTTTGCGTTCTCGGGTCTGGGTGTCTCGCTCTGCTCCCGGCTCTCGCCCCGGTTGAGGCGCTTCCTGATTGTCGAGCCATTCGTGGCCCTGCTGGTGTCGTTCAGCTCGCTGTGGCTGGTGCGGTACGTTGATCCGCGGTTCAGCTGGCTGCTGCAGCTCTCCAGCACGATCATGGCGATCACCTTCTACCTGCAGAGCTGGCTGATACTCACCGAACTGCACCTGGTGGAACAGAAGTGAACCGTCGGGACTTCGTGTCGATGCTGGGGGCGGCAGTGGCGGTCGGGCGGTCGGGCGGTCTGATGAGCACTTCCTCCCGCCTGCCCGCCTTTCCGCCCTCCCGCCTTATCGAACGCTGGTCCTGGGCGATGGGACAGCCGGTTCACCTGATGCTCTTCCACGAGTCCGAGGCTGCCGGCCTTGAGGCCGCCGCTCTGGCCCTGGCAGAGCTGCGTCGCGTCGAGGGCCGCCTCTCCCGGTTCGACGACGCGAGCGACCTCGCGGAGCTGAACCGCCACGCCGGGAAGTCGCCGATGAAAATAGATCGGGACTTACTCGAGGTGCTCAGCGCCGCGGCTCGTGCTCGACGCACGACGAATGGTGCATTCGATATCGCAGTCGAGCCGTTGATGCGGGTCTGGGGTTTCCGTGAGCCGAGGAAAGCTCCGCCCGGCGCGATGGAGCTTCGGGAAGCGGAGAAGGCGGTACGAGCCAGCGTAGTGATGATCGATGGAGACCGGGTGACACTTCCTTCCGCCGTGACTCAGCTCGATCTCGGCGGAATCGGAGTGGGATATGGTCTGGACCGGGCGGCGAGTATGCTACGGGCCTCTGGAGTCGAGCGGGCCTTCATCGATGTGAGCGGTGACTGCATAGCGCTGGGCGCGCCGCCGGGTGAGGAAGGCTGGCGGGTGGATCTGGCCGATCCGACCGGCTCAGGGGCTCCCCGGCCCGCCGGTGTCCTGCGGGACCGCGCTCTCGCGACCAGCGCCAACACGATGTCGACGATTCGCTACGGTGCCGTAGTCCGCGGCCATGTGATGGATCCGGTGACCGGTTACCCCGCGGATGGAATGGTTCAGGTCAGCGTTCAGGCTCGTAGCGGAATCGAGGCGGATGTGCTCTCTACGGCGATGCTAGTCGCGGGGAGGGGGTTCGAGGGAGTGGAGAAGTGGTGGGGCGGAAAGCGGGGAACGGGGAACGGGTAAAGCTGCAAGCCTGAAAACGACACCTCATCCCGAGCGCAGCGAGGAACCTACTATCCTGGCCCGCGCAACGGCTCGGTTAGTAGGTCCCTCGTCGCTACGCTCCTCGGGATGAGGTACTGGAGTAGCTCGTTGCTTTCTCCCCGTTCCCCGTTCCCTGTTTCCCGCTTTTCTCACGGCGCCTTCGCGCTATCGACCTGTCCCTGCCTCACCTTTGTCATGACGCGAGTACGCTCCCGTTGCACCTTGGAGAGTTGGTTTTGCCAGGCGTTCGGCACCACGATGGCGCCGTAGGAGACGCCGAAGGTTTCGTAGACCGGAACCGGCGTGTTATAGACCATGATCGCAGAGGCCTGTTGCCGAGTGTCGAGCTGCCGGTTGGTAATTGAGGCGGTGAAGGGGACCATGCCGATCGGCGGGTAAGTCTGATTGCGGATTACCAGGAAGACGTTGAGTGGCTCGAAGCGCACCCCGTCCCGCCGTCCGAAGAAGCTCACCAACATCAATCCGGGATCCGAAGCTCCGCCCAGCGCGGCCACAGAATCGATCGAAGCGTCGCGGTCTATCGTGAGCTTGTTGAGCGAAGCGTAGACGTCGGGGCCCAGCAACCGCAACACCCGCTGATCGAGCGGCACCATGCGGATATCGATGTCTCCCGCGTTGAACCGGATCGAGATGTCGTCCTGGCCAAGGGTGCCGTAACCGGGTGGGGGAAGGTCGCCCCCGGCGACACTCGTTTCGCCGCTCTGGGCGTGGGAAGCGCCGGCGCAGGCCATCATCAGTGCAATTGCGATCACCAACCAAGCCTTATTCATCGTGCCTCCGTGGCTGTCGCGGCGAGAACGCTCTCGCCCAGCTCCGCAATGCCGAGTCCGGTGCTGCTGCTGGTAGGCTCGAACTGCTCCTCCGGAACCTCCAGCGCCGTCGCCAATTCCCGCAACCGCTCTCCCCGCGCTGCGCGACCGACCTTGTCCGCCTTGGTAAGGGCGACCAGCAGCGGGATGCCCCGCTCGGCGAGCAGGTGGCTGTACTCCACGTCTTCCTTCGACGGAGAGTGCCGGATGTCGAGCAGCCAAACGACGCCGGTCAGGCTCGTCCGGCGTGTCAGCACGCCCTTGATCAACTTCGAAAATCCCGCCCGATCGCTGTGCGAAGCCCGGGCATAGCCGTAGCCCGGCAGGTCGATCAGGTAGAGCGAGGGCAGCCGGAAGACGTTCAGCAACGTGGTCTTTCCGGGGGATCCGCTCACCCGCGCCAGGTTGCGGCGGCCGACGAGCGCGTTCAGCAGGCTCGACTTGCCGACGTTGGAGCGGCCAAGAAATGCTATTTCAGGAAGCGGCGGCTCGAGCCGGACCTTGGGGTCGGGAAAGCTGCCGATGAATTCGATGGGTAGGTGGGCAAGCGGAGAAGTTCGTTGCATGGCGGTCAGGGCGGGCGAGGCGGTCAAGGCGGTCGTGGAATCCAAGGCTTCCACTCGTCCGCCCTGTTCGTCCTGTTCGCCCTGTTCGCCTCAGGCCTCCCGCTTGGTCCGCGCCCGCTCCGTCACCACCAGCGGGGGCTGATCCTCGAGGACCGATTCGCGGGTGATCACAATCTCCCGCACATCGTCCCGGCTGGGCAGGTCGAACATGATGTCGGTCATGGTGTGTTCGAGGATGGCGCGGAGGCCGCGGGCGCCGGTACCGCGCTTCAGGGCTTTCTGGGCCACGGCGCGCAGTGCCTCGGGGTCGAACGTGAGGCCCACGTTCTCCATCTCGAACAACTTCCGGTATTGCTTGGTGAGCGCGTTCTTGGGCTCGATCAGGATACGCATCAGGGCTTCTTCGTCCAGCGCTTCCAGGGCCACCGCTACGGGGAGGCGGCCTACCAGTTCGGGGATCAGCCCGAAGCGCAGCAGGTCATCCGGCTCCACCTCGGCGAAGGGGTTCTGCTTGTCCGCCTCGCTGGTGGTCCCCCGGGCGTCCTTGGAGAAGCCGATCTGCTGCCGGCCGGTGCGAGCCTGGATGATCTTCTCCAGCCCGTCGAATGCGCCGCCGCAGACGAACAGGATGTCCTTGGTGTTGATCTGGATGTATTCCTGCTGTGGGTGCTTGCGTCCGCCCTGAGGTGGAACCGAGGCAACCGTGCCTTCCAGGATCTTGAGGAGCGCCTGCTGCACGCCCTCGCCGGAGACGTCCCGGGTGATGCTCGGGTTCTCCGACTTGCGGGCGATCTTGTCGATCTCGTCGATGTAGACGATGCCCCGCTCGCACTCGGCGACGTTGAATTCCCCGGCCTGAAGCAGCCGCACCAGGATGTTCTCCACATCTTCACCGACGTAACCCGCTTCGGTGAGGGTGGTCGCGTCCGCGATGGTGAAGGGAACATCAAGGATTCGGGCGAGGGTCTGGGCCAGCAGGGTCTTGCCGACGCCGGTGGGGCCGATGAGGAGGATGTTGGACTTGTCGAGCTCGACCTCGCTCTCCCGCGACGAGGACGAGTTGATTCGCTTGTAGTGATTGTAGACCGCGACAGAGAGGGTTCGCTTGGCCCGTTCCTGCCCGATCACATACTGGTCCAGGACCGCCTTGATCTCATTGGGCGTGGGGACCTGGGTGATGGTATCCGCGACGTCCCGCTCCTCGTCCTCCGCCAGAATCTCGTTGCACAGCGTAATGCATTCGTTGCAGATATAGACCGACGGGCCGGAAATGAACTTCCGGACCGAATCCTTCGACTTTCCGCAGAACGAGCAGCGGAGATGTTTGTCGTTGGACATGGTACCAGCCGCGGTCTAAGGTGAAAGGGAGCCGGGGAAGACAGTCAAAAGGTGCCCCGGCTCCGGGGGAGCGTCAAGGGTTCTTGGCGGCCGGCTGAATCTCGGTACGCTTGGTGATCACGCTGTCGATGATCCCGTACTCCTTCGCCTCCTCGGCACTCATGAAGCGGTCGCGATCCATGTCCCGTTCGATGGTCTCGATGGCCTGGCCGGTGTGCTGGGCGTACAGGCCGTTCAGCTTCGAACGGAGATAGAGGATCTCGCGCGCCTGGATCTCGATGTCGGCCGCGGTTCCCTGCGCACCGCCCGAGGGCTGGTGAATCATGATGCGCGAGTGAGGCAGCGCGCTTCGCTTGCCCTTGAGTCCCGCTGCCAGCAGGAAGGAGCCCATCGAGGCCGCCATCCCCATACAGATGGTGTTGATCGGCGCCTTGAGGTACTGCATCGTGTCGTAGATGGCGAGGCCGCTCGAGACCACGCCGCCCGGCGAGTTGATATAGAGATAGATGTCCCGCTCTGGATTGTCCGCTTCCAGGAAGAGCAGCTGCGCGATCACGATATTGGCTACATCGTCGTTGATCGGCGCTCCCATGAAAACGATCCGATCCATCAGCAGCCGGGAGAAGATGTCGTAGGACCGTTCCCCGCGGCTCGACCGTTCGATCACATACGGCGGATAGAGAGTTGACATCGTCAATTCGCGCTCTCCTCGATGGTGCTTTGCTGGAGGAGCCAGGCGAACGCCTTCTCCTCGGTGAGACCACGCTCCAGTTCCCGCAGCCGGTTGGCCTTCTCCAGCTGGGCGTACATCTGTCCGACCGGCAACCCCCGTGCCTGCGCCATCGCGGCAACCCGGGCGTCGATATCCGCTTCCGTGGCGGCCAGCTTTTCGCTTTCCACCACGGTGTCGAGCAATAAGTCCCGCTTGACCTGGGACTCCGCCATGGGGCGGAATTCATTGGCAAAGTCCGGGAGACGGGCCTGATCAATCTGGTAGGCCTGGCCGTATCCCTGAATCAACCGGTCCACCAACGAACTCGGGGCCGTGATTCCGTTGGCCTCGATCAGCTGGCGCACCAGGTCCTGACGCACGGACTGATCGGCGGTCTGCTCCGCATCCCGCTCAAGGTCGGTCCGGATCGCAACCCGCAGCGCATCGAGACTTTCGAAGTCGCCCACTTCCCGCGCGAAGCTGTCGTCCAGGGCCGGCAACTCCTGTCGCTTCACCTCGTGCAGTGCGATGCGAACTTTGCGGGTCTGGCCGCGGCGGGATTCATCCGAGAAGTCGTCGGGGAAGCGGACTTCGGTATCCACCGACTCTCCGGGAAGCAGCGTCATCACCCGCTCTTCGACGTCGGGGATCGCTCGGCCCTCGCCCAGCACCATTATGTACGGCTGCGCGGTGCCGGCGTTCTCAGCGTCGAGCGGCGCCACTTCGATTCTCACTTGCTGGCCGGGTGAAGGCTTCTGCCCTTCGACCGGGATCCAGGTCGCCTTCTGTTCCTGGACGTCGCGCAGGCGCGATTCGACTTCCGCATCGGTGACCGGAAGTACCCGGCGGTGCAGGGTGAAGCCACCGGTGCGGTTCAGCTTGACCTCGGGACGGACTTCGACGTGGAACTCGAATTCTATCGGACCGCCGGTCTCGAACTTGAGATTGTGGATGTGCGGCTCGGCGATCGGCTTGAGCTGCTCGCTGGTCTGAGCCGCTTCCCAGCTCTCCCGGATCACCTCTTCCAGCACCGTCTGCCGGATAGCGTCTCCGAACCGCTTGCGAACCACCCCCTCGGGGGCGTGTCCCTGCCGGAAGCCGGGCAGGCGTGCCCGCTGCCGGTAGTACTTGAGAGCCTTGTCCTCCGCCTGGCGAACCCGGTCCACCGGGACCGTCACCTGGAGCGACTTGGAGGCTTCATCTTCCTTGGTCTTTACGATCGATATGTCCGACATGGGCGGCAATTTAGTCTGCCACGGGGCGAGGGGGCAGTAGGAGCGGTGCCCCGGCTCGACACGATCGGGATGGGGCTACAGACGAGGGTGTAGGCCGATCGAACTACTTGACCCCTCATGTCGCAACTTGTTGAATAGTAAGCATGTCCACCGTCCTCGTGGTTGACGACGAGAAGTCCATTCGCCGGGCGTTGCGGGGCTATTTCGAGCGCAGCGGCTTTGCGGTCCTCGAAGCCGGGTCCGGGGCAGAGGCGTTGCGGGTGGTCGAGGCGGGCGACGTGGATGCGGTGGTGAGCGACGTGCTCATGCCCGAGGTGAGCGGGGTCGCGTTCTACGACTCACTGGTTTCCCGGGTCCCCGAGTTGCTCCACCGGGTGGTGTTTCTCACCGGAGCCGCGAGGGATCCCAAGGTCCACGCGCCGATCGAGCAGCGTGGTGTGCCACTGATCTCCAAGCTCGACGATTTTTCTCTCGTCGTAGATGCGGTGCGGCTGGCGTTGTTGCAGCGCGGCGGCAGCCGGTCCTCAAGCGGTTGAGTCGTTCCGCAATTCCGCTCAGGGTCCCCGGGCACTGTAGGTCTTCAAGAACGAGAACACGTCCGCAGTCGCAGGGTCTGTCTCCAGCCCCAGCTCCAGATTCAGTTTGACGTGCCCGACGGTCTGAATCGGTTTGATCTCTACTTTGACCCCGGCAGTGGCCAGAGCACCCGCCAGCGCTTGAGACTGCTGGGTGCCTCCGGCGCGCGCGGTGAGAAAAAATATCAGGAAGGGCGGAATGCCCTTGTTCTTTTGGCAGTGATACTGTGCGGAGGCCTCTTCCCAGACCGTGGGATCGTCGCCAAAGATGCCGAGCAGGCGACGCGCGTCGGCCGAATCCTCGGAGAATCGACGCGGGATATCGTAGGCGCTGCCATCCAGCAGGATCGCCCCGCTCAGAGACGACAGATTCAGGCCCTCGGCCTTCAGGTAACGCTCGTTGGTGGCGATGAGCGCCGCCATGCTGGCGCCCGACGAATGCCCCAGGACGAAGAGACGGGTGGAGTCGCCGCCATAACGACCGATGTTTCGATTGACCCAGGCAATTGACTTGGCTACGTCCTGGATGTGGACCGGATGCTTGACCGCGGGCGACAAGCGGTAGTTTATCGCGACGAAGACGTATCCCTCGCCAGCGAACTGCTTGGGTTTGGCCCCTACTTCGGTGCTCTTGTCTCCCTCGACGTAACTCCCGCCATGAAGGAAGATGATGACCGGATGATGCCCCCCAAACCGCGGTGGGTAAATGTCGAGTGCGGTAAGCGAGTCGGTGCCGGCGGGATCGTAGGAGACGTTCTTGGTGACCCGGTTGCACCCTTGGGCCGTGAGTGCAATCGCGAGAAGCGCGAGCCACAGGCTATCGGATTTGCCCACGCCGGGCCTCTCTACAGGAACCCAATGAACGCGAGGGGAGAGGTATCAGATGCGAACGCCGGGAGTCGAACCCGGAAGGGTTTCCCCACAGGATCCTAAGTCCTGCGCGTCTGCCAGTTCCGCCACGTTCGCGTGATGCTGTATCTGGATTTCAAGATAACCCGCGAGCTTGCCACCGCGCGATCGTTCAGGCGGGTGCGGAACCACATGGGTTCGCCCTACTGCGCTGCCCGCTGGCGATACTCCGCCGCGCGCCCGGGTTTCCCCCATCCTTCATACAGCGTCACCAGTTGCCCCGCCGTCTGCCGCGCGAGGGTGTCGGCGAGGCTGTCCCGGATTGCGAGCACTCTCAGTGCGACCGGCTCCGCCTCGGCCCAGCGGTGCTGGTCGAGCAACAGGGACACCAGTACAGGTGCGAGCCTGGCGAAGTCGTCCGGCTGCATTCGGCCGTTGGGATCCTTCACGCCGAATGCCCAGCGCAGGTTCCGCTCCGCCTCGGCGGCATGGCCGAGATGGTACTGGTTCCGGCCCAGAGAGGCGGTCGCATACACCACGTCCGGATGTTCCGGTCCGTATGCCTGCCGCATGCGGGTGAGTCCCTCCTCGTACAGCGGCTCGGCGGCGGCGTAGTCGCGCTTGACGTACTCAGCGACGGCGAGGTTGAACAGACTCCGGCCGATGGCGGGGTCGTCGTCTGCCAGCATTGCGCGGCGAATCGCCAGCGCCTGCCGGAGCACGGCGACATTGCTGTCGGGAAACCCGCTGAGGTCGTACACCAGACCCAGGTTCTCGAGGTGCGCGGCAAGATCTGGATGGGATGAGCCGAAGAGGGCAGAGTCGAGCGCAACCACGCTGTGCATCAGCGCCAAGGCCTCGGCGTGATCGCCCTGGTACGCGCGGCTCAGTGCGAGGTCGTTGGTGATTCCCGCGGCCTGAGGCGTCCGGTCAAGGCCAAGGTCGTGCAGCATGGCGATGGCCGCCCGGGCCATGGTATCCGCCTGAGGCAACTCCCCCGAGTTGAGCCGTGTCCCTGCGATCCGTCCCATGGCGGCGGCCACCGACTGATGCTGCTCGCCGTGAGCCTTCCGCAGGATCCGAAGCGCCTCCTGGGCCAGTGAATCCGAGCGACGAAAATCGCCGCGATCGTCGGCCACATCCGCGAGGTCGAGCAGGGTCGCGGCAACCAGGGTGTCGCGAGCGCCGAGCCGCCGGCGCCGGATTTCGAGGGCCCGCTCGAGCGCCGGTCCTGCCGAGTCGTACTTCCCCTGGATGGAGAACAGAAGACCGAGGTCCGAATAGCTCTGAGCAGTCTCCTCGCTGCTCGGGCCGGTGCGCGCGAGATGCTCGGCCAGCGCCGCGTGGAGCAGCGTGTCGGCCTCGGGGACGCGGCCGAGGTTGAGGTAGACCGTGCCGATGGTGCGCTTGATCGTGGCCGCGACGACCGGGTCAGGCACGCTGCCGGCATTCACTCGCCCCATACCGGCGCGGAGCGCTTCGACCACCGTGGTCTGCCGGGCGCCGCCCTGCCACGGATCAGCCGATTGGAGCATGTCCTGGAGGAAGCTGCTGATCGCCTCGGCTTTCCGCCCGGCCAGCTCGGCACGGTTCCGCTCGCGCGCGATGCCAACCACCACGACCACCAGTGCCGCCACAGCCGTCGCCGCTACCGATACGCCGAGCCGGTGCCGGCGGACGAATTTCGCGGCGGTATAGCCCAGCGTCGGGGGCCGGGCGACGATCGGCTTGTTCTCGAGGTAGCGCTCGACGTCGAGGGCCAGCGCGTTGGCCGTCTCATAGCGCCGCGTCCGGTCACGGTTGATCGCCTTGAGCGCGATCCAGTCCAGATCGCCCTTGAGCTCCCGCCGCAGGCCAACGGGAGTCGTGTGCCGGTGCTCTGCGAGCGGCGCCAGAGTGGCGGCCGCGAGCGCTCCGACCCGATGACTGGGCGTGGGGAAGTCGGCGTCCCCCTGCAGGTACTGGGCGATAAGCGCTGCGGGCAGCAAGCCGTGAACCTCGAAGGGCAGCAGGCCCGTCACCAGCTCGTAGAGCACCACGCCGAGGCTGTAGATGTCGGCGCGGGTGTCGATGTCGAGGCCGCTCGCCTCCGCCTGCTCGGGGCTCATGTATGCCGGTGTGCCGACCATGACGCCGAGCTCGGTGGTGAACGCGCTGTCGGACAGGCTGCGCTCGACCGCCTTGGCAATCCCGAAATCGATGATGGTCGGAATCGGCTTCCCGTCGGTCACACGAACCAGGATGTTGCTCGGTTTGAGGTCGCGGTGAATCACGCCCTTCTGGTGCGCGTGCTGGACGCCCTTGCAGACGGCTACGAAGAGCTGGAGCCGGCGAAAAATTTCGAGGTTGTGGCGGTCGCAGTAGTCGGTGAGCGGCTCGCCCGTGACGAGCTCCATGACGAAGTACGGAAGCCCCGCCTCGGTGGTCCCGGCGTCGAGCGCCTTCGCGATGTTGGGGTGGTCCATGACTGCGAGGGCCTGGCGCTCGCTCTCGAAGCGGGCCAGCACCTCGCGGTGGTCCATGCCACGGCGGATGACCTTGAGTGCCACCATGCGATGGAACGGCTCGAGTTGCTCGGCCTCATAAACGAGACCCATGCCACCCTGGCCGAGGACGCGCAGGATTCGGTAGGGGCCGATGTGCGACGGGTGCAGATCGGTGCCCGGAGTGGAGGCGGGAGTTGGCACGCCCCTCGAAGGGCCAGTTGTGTCGGGGGACACCGGGAGCAATCTGAGGCGAGAGAGGGGTTTGGCAAGCCGGGAGGGATACGGCATCTTGGGTGAGTCTGCCTCTCATCTGAACATCGTCCCGGTATTTCGTATTGCTCTGGCTCCTGGCTGTCGGCGGTTGCGTTGCCGCAAGCGGTGCTCACCGCCCGTCGGGAGAGCGTCCCGACTCCGCCGCGGTCGTTCTCAGCCCGCGATTGGCGGAGCCCAAGGGCCCCGGTCTCGCGCGCGGGGCGGGCTGGCGTGCGCTCTGGGCGGATACCGTGTGCCTGGCGGTCGCGAATGCCGACAGCTTCGGAGGGGGAGAGGTCAGGTACGCGCCGGATAACGGCCCGCTCGCCAACGTGGTGGTCGCGCGAGGAGCAGACGGCAGGGCGCTTCGAATCCTTCCGGTCGATCGAGATCCCGTCACCGCGTTGCTGCCCAGGCACCTGCGCGATACCGACTTCAACAACCTGCTTCGGGATCTCGTCGCCAACGCACACCCAACGGCTCCGCTCGTGGCCGCCGGACTCTATGAGCGCGTGGGTCTCGACGCGATTCAGCCCATGCTGGTGGTTCTCCGCACTGAGCCCGACTCGTTCCATCTCCTCGATTCGCTGCGCGACCGGCCAGTCTGGGTCGAGCAGGCTCCCGAGCTCGACGGGGAGCCCTACGGCCGGTTTTCACGGGTGATCACCACGGCCGCATTGCTCGAGCAACTCCGGCTCGATCCCAAGACCAGAGTCGCAACGGAGCGGTATCTCGCCTCCCGGCTGCTCGACGTGCTGGTGGGCGATCGAGATCGAAGTCCCGAGCACTGGCTCTGGGGCCTGGAACCGGATAGCGGAAGAGGGGAGCGGTGGGTACCGATCGCGATCCGTCAGGAAGAAGCGTTCCTTCGAGCCAAGGGCTGGAACGCGGCGGTGCTCAACCAGTACGAGCCGGGCCACCAGGACTTTGGTCCGAAGCTGCCGAAGGTTGGGCCGCTGGTCGATCGAGGATATGACCTTGACCGTCAGCTTCTGGTTTGGCTCGATCGGCCCGTCTGGGACAGCGTCTCATCCGCGCTGGCTCAATCGCTGACCAACGATCGGATCGAGGAGGCCATCGCGCTGCTCCCCGAGTCGCAACGCGTGGCTTCCCAGTCACTCCTCCTCACCGGCATCGGGTCTCGTCGCGACCTGCTGCCCAAGATCGTCAAGCAGTTCTACTACATCATCAATCACTACCCGGACGTGGTGCTGTCCGACGCCGACGAAAAGGTGACCGTCCGGCGGTCCGACAAGGGAGCCGTGGAGATCCTCGCCGTGGCCGGCGGAGTCGAGACTTTTCATCGCCAATTCTCCCGCGACGAGACGGAGGAGATAAGACTCCACCTCGAAGGCGGCCAGGATTATGTCCAGCTCATTGGAGTTGAGCACGGCGGGACCGGAGTGCGCATCACCTCCCGCTCGGGGAATGTGGCCCTGGAGCGGGACGGATCTTCCACCAAACGGGTGGTGCTTTACGCGAAGGCCGACAGCAGCCGAGTGGATCCGCCGGGTGGAGTGCGGGTGGTGCCGCGGGCCACAGGTCGTCGGATCCGATGGGAGCGCGATGGCTATCCGCCGGAGCCAATGGACTGGGGAGCTGCAACCAAGTCTGGGGTGCAGCTGGGATATAGCGCCGACCTGGGGGTCGTGGCGGGGATCCGCGCCCATCGCGACTGGCAGGGTTTCGAGGAGAAGAATTATCGCCAACAGCTCCGTGGTGCTTTCGCCTTCGCGACCAAACCGGCGGGTGCGAGAGTGCTTGTGGAGTTCGAGCGTCGGGACTTGTTGAGGAATCTCCACCTGTTACTAACAGGCAAGGCTACGGGGATCGACGTGGTCCGCTTCTTCGGTTACGGCAACGAGACTCAACAAACCAGAAATCAGGATTTCTACGAGGTCCAGGTCCGAGAGGTCGCGCTGGGTGCCGGCATTTCGATTTCCTCCCGGCCGGAGCTGGCATTCAAGGCGGGCCCCTTCATCTCGTTCGGCAACACGGACACCACCGGCAGCACCACGCTCGTCGCGCAACAGCAACCCTACGGCTCGGGCAGTTTCAGCTTCGCCGGCGTAGGCGGGAGCCTGGAGTACTCGACACTCCAGTCGGTCCGTGAGCCGGTGCGTTATCAAGCAATCCTCGAGGTGATCGGCGCTCCGGGGTGGATGGACCTGGAGCAGGGAGGATTCGGCCGCTTCTCCGTGCAAGGTCGGGCGCTCTGGGGAATCGGCCAGTCGCGCCGGCTCGTGTTGGCGACACGAGTAGGTGGAGTCCTGCTCACCGGAGCGCCGCCCTTCCGCCAGGCCGCGCGCGTCGGTGGTCCACTCACCCTCCGCGGCTTTCGCACCGACCGCTTCTCCGGCGACCGTGGCTCGGCGTATGGCAGCGTCGAAACCCGGGTGAGAATGTTCCGCTTCAATGTCAACTTCATCTCGGCCGATCTTGGTGTGCTCGCCTTCGGCGACGGGGGAAGAGTGTGGAATCAGGGCGAGTCATCATCCAAGCTCCACTCAGACTTCGGCGGTGGACTCTGGGCGTCACCGTCTTTAGGCTGGCTGCCCGGGCTCGACGAAGTCGTGGCGCGGTTGGACGTGGCGCACAGCGAGGAGGGGACGATTTTCTCGGTGGGGACGGGGTTTCGGTTTTGAGCAGGAGACGGGAGATGGGAGATGGGAGACGGGAGAAGGGAGAGAGGAGAAGGGAGAAGGGAGAAAGGAGAACTGGGTCGACATCTGATCCGGAGCGAACCGAGGGCTGGCCCTTCTCCTTTCTCCCTTCTCCTCTCTCCCATCCCGCACTCCGCCATTCCAAAACCTGTCGCACACGACTACCATGCGAAAGGATGCGGTCGTTGTAGTCGCGTTTGAAGGGATGGGATGTCGTAATGCTTTTGGCAGGAGATGTAGGCGGTACTAAGACGGCGCGCGTGCGCCGATTCCTCGCCACGATCGACCTTCCGATTGACCGTGTCTGATTCGCGGTCGCCGGGCCAGTGTTCGACGGCCCGATCAAAATCACCAACCTGACATGGGTGCTCGACGAGCGAGGCCTGGCCCAAGATCCGGGCGTGGACTCGGTGCACCTCATCAATGATCTCGAAGCGATCGCCCGCGTGCTTTACGACTTCGGCTCGACCATCTCTGGCCCGCCAGCGTTGTTCGCGACCTAGGAGAAGCCTATGGAGCTGGGCATGATCGGTTTGGGACGGATGGGCGCCAACATGGTTCGGCGCCTGCTCCGGGCTGGGCACCGCTGCGTCGTGTACGATGTGAAGCCGGAAGCCCGCGCCGAGCTGGCGAAGGAAGGCGCCGTTGAGGCCGATTCGCTGGCGTCCCTCGTGGAGCAGCTCACGCCGCCCCGCCCGGTGTGGCTGATGCTTCCTGCCGCTCTAGTGGATGACCAGATCACCCACCTCGCTCCACTGCTCTCCTCGGGCGACCTCATCATCGACGGAGGGAACACTCATTACCCCGATGACATCCGGCGCGCCGCGGAGCTCCGCTCTCGGGGTGTGCATTACCTGGATGTTGGCACCAGCGGCGGAGTACGCGGGCTCGCTCGGGGTTACTGCCTGATGATCGGAGGGGAAGATCCGGCGGTCGAGCTGCTCGATCCCATCTTCGCGGCGCTGGCTCCCGGGCTCGACGCGGCCTTGCGGTCACCAGA
>DATIOP010000481.1:0-8478 GCA_035472975.1 Gemmatimonadales bacterium | reverse complement strand
CGCCGATTTGAGAGGAAGATGGTCATGGCTGACGACAACGGTGCTCTCTACCTGAAGGATGCGATTCTACAGCTGCGGGCATACAAGAAACTTGGCGAGAAGGCGATCGCGCAGGTCTACGACAGCGGGCTCACCAAGGTCCTGTATTCCGACGCCAACAGCATCGCGATCCTGGTAAAGCACATGAGCGGGAACATGCGCTCACGGTGGACCATGTTCCTCACTACCGACGGCGAGAAGCCCGACCGCGACCGGGATTCGGAGTTCGAGCTGTCAGAACAGCCGACCCGGGAAGAGTTGATCACCTGGTGGGACGATGGCTGGGCCCGCGTCTTCGATGCAATCGGGCACCTCAAGCCCGAAGACCTGGGGCGGACGGTCACGATTCGTGGCCAGCCACACAGCGTGCTCCAGGCGATCAACCGGCAGTTGATGCACTACTCCTACCACATTGGGCAGATCGTCCTGCTGGCGCGAGCGCTCGCCGGCGCCAGCTGGAAATCGCTCAGTATCCCGAAGCGGCCCTCGCAGAGCTGACCACGTTCTAATCGCGAGCCCAGCCAACCTCCATGCCGAGGTAGGCGTTCCGGCCCGGGGCGGGTTCGAAGACCCGGCCGAGGGCCCCATTGATGGTCAGCGAGCCGACATACTGCCGGTCCCACAGGTTGTTTACCGCGGCAAAGGGAGACAGTGCCCACGCGCCGGCCCGTCCTTCCCACGTCACCCTCAGGTTGGTCACACCCAGTCCGACTCCATCCACCACGTTTGGCCCAGCCTTGCCCCACCCGTTGACGTAAAGGGTGTTGTGATCGTCAGCGAAGATCGACGACGCCATGCTGTGGTCCAGGTCCAGATAGAAGCCCTTATAAGGTCCGGCTCGGACGCCCAGGCGGATGAAGGCTTCCGGCACTCCCGGCAGCGTCTTGCCATCGAGCGTGTCTACCGCGGTGCCGTTCACGATCTTGTAGTCGGCAAACCGGTAGTGGGACCAGGTGTATGAGCCGAAGAGGCGCAGGGTGGAGGTCGGCGCGACATCGACTCCCAGCTCGATACCGTCGTTGTGGACCTTCCCCGCATTGGTGAAGAAGCCGCGGCCGCTGACCTCGCTGTACTGCACGATTGCATCGCTGATCCGGCCCAGAAAGCCGGCGATGCTGTAGTTGAACGCTCCGATCCTGCCGCGCTCACCGAGCTCGAGAGTGACGGCACGCTGGGGATCCAGGTCGGTGTTGAATCCGCCAGTGGAGTTGGGCTGGTTGACCAGCTCGGTCGTGGTTGGCGTCTCGAAAGACGTGGCAACGTTCAGGTAAGTCACAAACTCCGGGCTGGCTGCGAATGTGAGGCCGGCATTTCCACTCCAGGCTCCCATGGTGCGCGAGCCGCTGTTGTCGACACCGTCACTCAAGTGGTGGTCTTCCACATCGAACGAGACGGCATCGTACCGCACTCCGGCGCTACCGCTCCATGCCGGTGAGAAGTTCCAGTGAAGTTGAGCGAAGGGGCCGATCTCACTCACCTTCTCGCGCTGGTCCAGGATCAGGGTATCGGGAACACCGCCAACCGCCCGCGAGTTGGTGCGATCATCCCGGAGATACTGGGCGTCAACTCCCAGCGTCAGTCGAGCGGAGCTCTCATTGGCTCCGAGGTTCCGGATGGTGGAGAATCGCGCACGTAGGGCCTGCCGGTCGATGTTGACGAAGGTGCCGACGTTGGGGCCGGGGCCGGATGGCGGTGGGGTCGCGAGGGGGTTAGCCAGATCGCGCAGCAAACCGAAGACCGTGGCGGTCCATTCCGAGCGCTTGCCATAGTGCTTGAGGGAGAAGCCGAGCTGGCCTTGGGAGACGTCCTTATCGGCGGCCCGGAGAAGGTTGCCGGCAGCGGCGGAATCGGGATTCGCGAGGTATTCGGTCTGGGTCAGGGCTCCAGGATTCTCGGCCTGGGGTGCGTCAGAGTAACCGAAACGGAGCGTTCCCGTCGTGCTGGAACCGAAGATGTAGTCCGCGCCGAGGTTGAGCTGGGTAAAGTGAGAGGAGCTATGCTGACGGAAGCCGTCATACTCGGTGTGAGAGACCGACAAGGTGCCGCTCGCCGACCCGGAACGACCGCCGGTTCGGCTGGAGACCTTCATCATCCCGAACGAGCCGCCTTCGCCTCGCACGGTTTCGCTGAAGGGGCCCAGACCGGGAGGCTCGGTGGTGAACGAGAGCACGCCGCCCGAGGCGTTGCCGTAAAGCGACGAGCTGGACCCGCGGAGCACTTCGACCCGCCCGATGTCCCCCAAGTCCAGATTGGACAGCTGGCTCTGCCCGTCGGGGAGCGTCTGCGGAATCCCGTCCAGGAGAACCACCACACCCCGCAACCCGAAGTTGGATCGACTGCCAAATCCTCGAATCGAGAGCCTCTGGTCGAGGCTGAAGTTGTAGCGGTTGGTGACGTAGACGCCCGGGAGGTTGCTGAGCGACTCGTCCAGTCCGAGGGTCGCCTGTCCCCGCCGGACCGCTTCTTTCGGCACGACACTCACCGCAGCGGGAATCTTGCTGAGCGGCTCGGAAGTGCGGGTGACGGTGACCGTGATTTCCGGAAGGGTCTTGGCGGAATCGGCCAGCGCCGAATCAGGTTGCTGGGCCGCGAGTCTCGTTGCAGAGCACATCAAGGCGAAGCAGATACCTGCTCTCATCAACAGCCCTCTCGATTGGGGAGTCACACCATTGCGGCGGGAGCGACGATGAAGCCTATAAGTGTCCCTGCTCGACTGGAAGCGTGCTTGAATCGAGCTATCGGCGAGCCTACATTTCCCGTTCAGCCATGACCACGCAAACGTATCACGCACCGGACTTTACGGCGCCGCTTCTGGCCCGCGCCCCGGGCGCGCAATTCGAGCCGATTCCGGCCGACGGAGTTCTGCCCGAAGGATTCTTCTCCACCTCGAACCTCCCGACCTACGTGCGGGTGGGCGACCGCTGGGTGCTGCCGCGGCGTCCCCGCATGGATTGTGTCATCGTCAAGCGGGGCGACGATCTCGAGGTCATCGAACCCCGCCGTCTCAAGAAGGGCGACGCGATCGCCATGGGATTGGCGGAGGACGGCTCCCCGGGCATCTACGTTCACACCGAAGGATTCCTCGGCGGATCTCATAGCGCGAACGAGTTCCGCTTCATGTCCACCGAGGTGAGCCGTGAACGGCCGGTCAACTACGAGGAGCTTGCCGCACGGCTCAACGAAGAGAAGACACAGGGCGGTTACCTCATCTGGGTGGCGGGGCCGGCGCTGGTGCATTCCCGCGCGCGGGGAGACTTCGAGTGGTTCATCCGCAACGGGTACGTGCAGGCGGTCCTCGCCGGCAATGCGGTCGCGGTCCACGACATCGAAGCCGCGATCTTTGGCACCACACTCGGCATGACCAACACGGGACAGCCCACCGACGGCGGCCATGGCCTTCACATGCGAGCGATCAACCAGGTTCGGGCGCTCGGCTCCATCGAGAAGGCGGTGAAGGCAGGCCTCATCAAGAGCGGCATCATGCACGCGCTCGTGACGAACAAGGTTCCTTACGTGCTCGCCGGATCGATTCGGGACGACGGCCCGCTCCCCGGGGTCTACAGCAATTCACTCGAGGCCCAGGATGCGATGCGGGAGCTGACCGTGCTCGCGACGGGCGCCATTCTGGTCGCATCAGCCCTGCATGCCATCGCCGTGGGAAACATGCTCCCCGCCTATCACACCAACTACGGCGGAGCCCCCACTCCCCTCATGACGATTTGTGTGGACCAGACTGAGTTCGTGGTCAACAAGCTGAAGGACCGCGGCACTCACCAGGCGTACGGCGTCGTCACCAACGCCCAGGATTTCATGCACGTGTTGCGCTTCTACGTCGAAAGGTCTTCCAATGCTTGAGAGCGGCATCCTCAACCGCCCCGGCTCCGGCTGGGATCGACTGGCCGCAGGGGTGGCCGGCGCCATGCCGGCGAGCGAAATCGAAGCCGTCTGGCTGTTCCGCACTCTCCGGCGCGAAGGCACCGAGTGGGGAACGGCGCTGGTCGCCCGGGTGGATGGCGAGGAGCGGGAGCGGCGGCGTATCTACACCGCCCGGTTCCAGCACGTCCTCAAGGGCAAGGATCGGGGCAAATTCGAATGGGCGCTGGAGGAAGTCGGGAGCGGGCCGGTTGATACCATCGGAGAGATCATCGCCGGGGTTCGCAAACGAATGGACGATGACGACCCCCGGCCGGTGACGCCCGCCGAGTGGCTCCCGCCTGTCGATGCCGCGCCTCGAGAAGGATGATGCGGCGGTCCTGCTCGACCGCTTCCGCCGCTATCTGAAAGACCATCATCATCCGGTGACGAGGCAACGCGACCTCGTCGCCGAAGTCGTCTTCCTCTCCGGTGGGCACCTCTCGGTCGAAGAGATCCAACGCCAGCTCACCGACCGCGGCGAGACGGTCGGACTCGCCACGATCTATCGCACGCTCGAAGTGCTGGTGAAGAGCGGGCTGGTGCGGGCCCATGATTTCGGCCAGGGATTCCGGCGCTATGAAGCCATGTCCACCCAGGCCGACCATGAACACCTGATCTGCGTGCGCTGCGGCCGGGTGGATGAGTTCGCCAACGAGCGGCTGGAACGAATGCTGGGCATCATCGCCGACGAGCATCAGTTCCAGCATCAACGGCACCGGGTGGAGATTTACGGGGTATGCCGGGAGTGTCAGAGGAAGGATTTTACCCAGTGAGCGATCCGACGACGCTTGGGGTGTTGGTCGCCTTCACGGCGGGCCTGCTGAGCTTTCTGTCGCCCTGTGTG
Organism: Gemmatimonadales bacterium; assembly: GCA_035472975.1. GTDB lineage: Bacteria > Gemmatimonadota > Gemmatimonadetes > Gemmatimonadales > GWC2-71-9 > DATBGE01. The sequence goes on along the minus strand of DATIOP010000481.1, from coordinate 3,680 downwards.
CTGCCGCTGGTCCCCTCCTACATCGGTTTCCTCACCGGTCTCACGCTCGACGAGATGAGCTCACGGCGGCGCGTGGCGCTGCTGCATGCCTCCCTCTTCATCATCGGCTTCACCATCATCTTCATGCTGTTCGGCGCCTCCGCCACGGCGCTGGGGCGGGTGCTCAAGTTCCACGAGGTGTGGCTGCAGCGGATCGGTGGGGTCCTCATCATCGTCTTCGGCCTGGTCTGCCTCGACGTGTTCCGCTTCTCCTTCCTGCAGCAGGAGCGCCGGCTTCACCTCCAGGACAAGCCGCTGGGCTATCTCGGATCGGTTTTCGTGGGGATGGCCTTCGCGGCGGGATGGACTCCCTGCATCGGCCCGATTCTGGGCGGGATCTACGCGCTGGCCGCGGCCTCCGACAGTCTGGGCCGCGGCGTACTCCTGCTGGCCGCGTATTCAGCCGGTCTCGCCGTGCCGTTTCTCATCGCGGCCTTCGCGGTCAACGCCTTTCTCGACTGGTTCCAGCGTTTCCGCAAATTTCTGCCCTGGGTGATGAAGGTGAGCGGAGCACTGCTGGTGCTCGTTGGCGTGATGCTCCTCACCGGGCAGTTCACGCGGATTGCGACGTGGCTCCAGGGGTGGACGCCGGAGGGATTGCTGGAGAGGCTGTAACAGTACCGAGTACCGAGTACCGAGTACCTAGTACTAGAACAGCAGACTGGTCCGCCTGACTGCGTTTGTTCGATGATTCCCCCCAATAATCGGATTCCTGCCCCGTGACTGGTTAGGCTACCGTTGGCGTATGGGAGGGGTTACTCGATTTGAGGATCTGATTGTTTGGCAGAAGGCCAGACAGTTGGCGAAACAGGTTCACGCGGCCTGTGCAACGGGGCGGATTGCACACGACTATGCACTTACCGACCAGATGCGCCGGGCATCCGTCTCGATAGTTTCCAACATTGCGGAAGGCTTTGAAAGGAGGAATGCCAGCTACTTCGGGCAGTTCCTCTCGTACGCGCGGGGATCGTGTGCCGAACTTCGGGCGCAGCTTTACCTAGCTAGCGACGTGGGGTGGTTGGTCGAGCCGGAATTCTCGCGACTCTCACTGCTAGCGGTAGAAGTCGCCCGCATGCTTGGAGCGCTCTACGAGTCGCAGTTAGCCTCTCGCAAATCACCCCGTTGATCTCGGTACTTCAGTCCTAGGTACTTCACTAGGTACTAGGTACTCGGTACTCGGTACTGTGTTCTAGGTACTCGGTACTAGGTACTCGGTACTCCTGCTTCCACCTCCTCCTCCAACTGCTGCCTGTGCAGCAAGTCCCGATACCTCCCGCCCCTCCGCATCAACTCGGCATGGGCCCCCTGTTCCACGATCACTCCTTCATCGAGCACCAGGATCCAGTCCGCGTCGCGCACGGCGGTGAGGCGGTGAGAGACGATGATGCTGGTCCGGCCGCGTAGCGCATCGCGCAGGCCGAGGAGAATCTTGGCCTCGGTCTGACCATCAACCGCACTGAGCGCGTCATCCAGCACGAAGACCGGAGGGTCCTGGGCCAGGGCTCTCGCGATGGCGGATCGTTGTTTCTGACCGCCTGAGAGATTGACGCCCCGTTCGCCGAGCATCGTGTCGATGCCCTGGGGCAGGTCCGGGAGCGCCTCGCTCAGCTGGGCGGTTTCGACCACGTCTGAGAGCCGGCCGTCGTCTGGGGCGCCGAGCAGGATGTTGTTCCGCAGCGTCTCGCTGAAGAGGAAGGTCTCCTGCGGTACAAAGCCGATCGCCTCATGCAGGTCCTCCAGCCTCAGGTCGCGAATATCCACGCCATCGATGAGGATGCGTCCCCGATCCGGGTCGTAGGCCCGGGGCAACAATTCGACCAGCGTGGACTTTCCCGATCCCGTCGCCCCGACGATGGCGAGTGAGCGCCCAGCCTCGACGGTGAAGTCGATGTCTTGTAGCACCCAGCCACGCTCCGGGGCGTTAGGGTAACGGAACCAGACCCCTTCGTATTTCACGGTGCGGCCACCACGGGCCTCGGGGAGCCGGGACGCGGCTGCCGGCGAGACAATCGCGGGCTGCTCCTGGAGGAGTGCCAGCAGGCGGCCCATCGAGGCTTCCCCCCGTTGGACCAGGTTGACGACCCAGCCCAGCGCGATCATCGGCCAGACCAGATACACCAGGTAGACCCCAAAGGCGACGAACTCGCCGACCGTAACGGTTCCGGCCACCACGAGCGATCCGCCGATGTAGAGCACCGCGGCGCCACCCAGTCCTCCGAGCAGGGCGAGGATCGGGTGGAATGCCCCGGCGACTCGTGCTAGAGCGATATTGCGCCTTGCGTACTCCTCGTTTAGTCTGCGGAAGTTGACCGCTTCCGCCCGCTCCTGCTGGTAGGCCCGGACGATCCGGACGCCCGAAATATTCTCGTGGGCGGCGCTAGTGAGATCGCTGTACTGCGCCTGGATCGCCAAGGTGCGCCGATGGATCGCCTGGCCGAAGAAGGCCATGACGATGGGCAGCGCGATCAGGGGCAGCAGCGCCAGTCCCGTCAGCCGTGGGCTGATGCGGATCATGTAAGGCAGCACCATGAGGGTGCCGACCACGGTGTTCACGAAATACATGAGCGCCGGGCCCGCGACCATGCGGACCGCGAGCAGGTCGTTGGTCGCCCGAGCCATGATATCGCCAGTGGGCAGCCGGTCGTAGAACGAGGCTGACAGAGTCTGGAGGTGCTGGAACAGCCGGTCACGGAGATCGGTCTCGACCCGGCGGCTGACTCCGTTAAGCAGCTCGCGCATGCCGTAGCGCGCGATACCGCCGAGGGCCGCGATGCCGAGCAGGAGTGCGATCTCGTGCCGCACGTCGGCGAAGGTCCCGTGGCTGGAGATCGCGTCAATGCCGCGCTTCAGATGCTGGGGAACCAGGGTGGTGAAGGCGTTCGAAACCACGACGAGGGCGAGGCCTCCGGCGAAGGTCCAGCGGTACGGACGCATCGCAGGGAGCAGGTGACGCAGGTTCTTCATGAGTGGAATGTCTCGATGCCCCAACCGATGAGCAAGTCAATTCTTTGGAGGAAAGGACAATGACCAGATCCATCGCCGCCGGCCTGGCGCTGTTCGCGCTGGTTGCGTGCGGTAAGGGGGATGCGGGCAAGACCGCAGCGGCCGACAGCGCGAACCGCGACCTGCAACTCGCCCCAGCCGAGTCGACCATGGCGCTGAGCGACACTGCGATGTCGAGCACGACACCCACCCCGGCACCCGCTCCAGAAGCTCCCGCACCGGCTCCGGCCCCAGCGCCAAAGCCCAAACCCAAGCCCGCGGCACCGGTGATTACGTCAGTGACGATTCCCGCGGGTACAGTAGTGCATCTCGCTTCCAACGACTCCCTGCATTCCCGTCATGACAAGGCGGGCAAGATCATCACCGCCAACGTCACCCAGGACGTGAAGGACGCGAAAGGGAACGTCGGTATTCTGGCGGGTGCCGTCGTGACCTTCAAGGTGGTTGAGCTCGAGCCGGCCAAGAGCAAGAGTGCCAAGGATGGCAAGCTCACCCTCTCAGTGCAGGACGTGAGCGTCAACGGGAAGAGCATTAACGTTGCGGCGAATGTCGATTCGGTCGAGCACACGTTGCAGGGTCAGGGCGTGACTGCTGGTGGTGCGGCCCGGGTTGGCGGCGGTGCCGCCGCCGGAGCCATC
>DATIOP010000480.1:0-3988 GCA_035472975.1 Gemmatimonadales bacterium | reverse complement strand
CCAAAGCTCAAGCGATAAGAGGCCAGTACCCGCGGCGAGGTCGCGCTTTCCCAGAAATGGTTCCACCCCAGTTCCCCCGACCGGAAGAAGATCGTCGAGAGCGGCAGCAGGACGAGCAGACTCAGATAGGTGATGGTGATCCCCATCGAGAGCCCGAACCCCGGCAGCACGGAGTGGCGGCGAGAACTCATTTGGTCGAGGATCCTTCCACCGTGACCCTGATGCGGTGCCAGGCATTATTCATGTAGCCCTTGAAGTTCCACAGTGGCCGGGGATCCTCCGGTTGCGTGTTGCCCTCGGAGTCCCAAGCCCGGGCGGTGAGAACCTGGCTTCCGACCGGGAGGGTGAGCTCGAGCTGCCACAGGGTCCAGCTCCATGGGTCGCCCACTTTGGAGAGCTGTGCGTAATGCCAGCTGGCTCCACCGTCTGCGCTCACCTCGACCCGTTCGATCGTTCGTCCGCCATTGGCGCAGGCCCATCCGCTCACTGATACCCTGCCCTGCTGCAACCTGGCCTCGGTTTGCGGCGACCAGATGACCGAGTTGAGCGGCATATCCGACAGCGCGACGCCCTGCTCCCACACCACCGAGGTCGCATCGACCTCAGGTGGAAACATCCGGTAAGCATGGCTCTGGAAGTAGTTGGTGGTTGGCGTGGTCTGCAGGTGAATGTTCGTCACCCACTTCACACTCCGGGCGCCGATGTAGCCCGGCACGATGACGCGCAACGGAAATCCGTGTACCGGAGGCAGCGGTGCGCCGTTCATCTCCCAGGCAAGCAGCGTTTCCTCGGCCATCGCCTTGCTCAACGGAATCGAGCCCCCGAATCCGAATCGTTTGCCCTCGCGCTCGATTTCGTCGAGGCCGGTGAAAGCCGCATGCCGCGCCTCGGGACGGATTCCCGCCGTATCGAGCACTCGAGCCAGGCTCACGCCCCGCCACACCCCATTGCTCACCGGCTCGGCCCCCCACACCACCTCTCCCGGGATCGGGCGGACGGCGATCAGCTCGTCCCGCCGCAGTCCGGCGCAGGAGATCGTGGCCGGCACGGTTTCGGCTGGATACTCCCGCAACTCCTCCAGGGAGAGCTTGAGCGGCCGCTCCACCAGGCCATCGACGGTGAGCCGGTAGGTCGCAGGATCAACCGACGGCACCGCCCCATGATTGCGGGTGAAAAACAGCTCCGTCGGCGTCACAGCATGATCCCGCAACAGTTCGGGCGGAGGACCCGAGTTGAACCAGCGGGCGTCTCGCACCAGTTGCTTTGGATGTTTCCCATAGGGCATCGCGTCGGGTCGTTCGGTCATACGCACCATTTCTTTAGCGGTTCTCATAAATCTGGTCGAACACACCGCCGTCTGCGAAATGCGTCGCCTGAGCCTTGGTCCAGCCACCGAACACCTCGTCGATCGTGAACAGCGTGATCTGGGGGAACGTGGCAGCGTACTTCGTTGCGACCGCCTGGTTGCGGGGGCGATAGTAGTGCTTCGCGACCAGCTCCTGGCCCTGGTCGCTATAGAGGAACTGGAGATAGGCCTGCGCTACTTCCAGCGTGCCCCGCTTCTTCGCCACCTTGTCCACGACCGTCACCGGCGGCTCCGCCAGGATGCTGACCGAGGGCACCACGATCTGGAACTTGTCCGGTCCCAGCTCCTTCACCGCCAGCAAGGCTTCATTCTCCCACGCGAGCAGGACGTCTCCGATTCCCCGCTCGACGAAGGTCGTGGTCGAGCCGCGCGCGCCCGAGTCGAGAACCGGAACGTTCTTGTAGATCCGGGCGACGAAATCCTTCGCCTTGGCCTGATCGCCGCCGAACTTGCGCAGCGCATAGCCCCAGGCCGCGAGGTAATTCCAGCGAGCACCACCGGAGGTCTTTGGATTGGGCGTGATTACCGAGAGGCCTGAACGGGCGATGTCGTCCCAGTCCTTGATGTTCTTGGGGTTCCCCTTGCGGACCAGAAAGACGATGGTCGAGGTGTAGGGGGCGCTGTTGTCGGGCAACCGCTTCTGCCAGTCGGCCGGAAATAGCCTGGCCTTCTGGGCGATCTCGTCGATGTCATAGGCGAGAGCGAGGGTGACCACGTCGGCCTCCAGGCCGTCGATTACCGAGCGGGCCTGTTTGCCTGAACCCCCGTGAGACTGCCGGATCGTGACGTCGACACCCTTCTCCGCCTTGTACTTCGCGGCGAAGGCGGCATTCACGTCCTGATACAGCTCCCGGGTCGGATCGTAGGAGACGTTGAGCAGGGTGACCGGCTTCTGGGCCTGGGCCGCCGTCGCCAAGCCGAGGGCCAGTGCGGCCGCCGCAACACCACGAATCATGAAAGCCATTGCACGTTCCTCAGAAGGAGGTCTGGAACCGAGTCGCGAAGAATTTCTCATCGGGACGGTCACCAGTCGTGGCGCCCCCTTCGAACTGCGTCTGCTCATAGTTGAACATCAGCTTCACATTCCGGCCGAGGTGCCAGTTGAGGCCGACGGCCCAGGCCTTCTCCTCGGTGACGGACGCGGTCGGGCTGGCATACCGCGGGAAGGCATCGTCGTCGAAATCGAGCTCACCGTAGCGCGCGACTAGTTCGAAGGCGCCCCATCCGTCGGCGAAGGGATCGAACTGCTTCTTGGGGGTGACACTGCGGAACGAGTTCTTCTCGCCAGTCAGGAACAAGGATCCTTCGACCTGCCAGGCCTTGTGCTCCAGCTTCCGGCTGCTGCGTGTGATGCCGGTATCCCGCGCCACGGTCTGGCGCGAAATCGCGTACTCGGCCAGCAGCCCGACGGGGCCCTTGTTGAGGTACGCCTGCGGGATGAATCGCTCCCGGCGGCCGTCGGCGAAGACCGTCCCAGTCACGGGGGTAGTGGTGCTGCTCAGGTAGCGGAAAACCGTGGCCTGGCCAGGGGACCGGTAGCCAGCCGTGAGGCCGGTGGCGGTGATGCTGCCCTCTTCCGTCCCGGTGCTGGCGGCTATGCCGAATGCCAGATCCACCGGCGGACTATCGACATTCTTGGCGAACGGCACGATGAGCAGCCGCCCCACCAGGTCCTTGCCGTCCGCGATGTCATTGAGGCCACTGGCGAGATCGGGGACGCCGTCGAACACCGCGCCATTGTAGTTGAGGATGCCGCCCGCCAAGTCGCCCGAAATCTGGAGACCGACATCTCGGCTGGGCGCCAGGTTGGTGGGCAGGCCGCGTTCGATGAACTTCACGTCGGTGGCCGACTGATACCGCTCGAGACCGAGTGCCGGCTTGTACTTCCCTGCCCGCACCGCGAATTCCGGCTTGAAGCGGGCTTCGAAGTAGGCGTCGAAGATCGTCGGCGCGGCGCCGGCGAAGTCCGGCATGATGCGGAAGTCGTAGTACTTGTAGACGGTGCCTTCGAGGATGGGCCGTACCCGGCGCAGCAGCAGGTCGTTGGTGAGGACCTGTGCGTCATCGCTCAAGTAGACTCGCGCGTCCGTCTGGAGATACCCGCGCAACTTGAGCACGAAGTTCCCATCGGCCGATTTGAGCTGGAACCCGGTGGCGCCGGCGGTCACCGACGGACGCGACTTGGCCGCGTTGATCACGCTGTCATGGTAGAGCTCCCAGCGACGGCTGAGGACCTTGATCTGCTGATCGAGGTCATCGAGACGTTGCTGCGTAGCCTCGGCAGCGCTGTCCTGCTGCGCCACCAGTTGTGGCGCTCCAACCACAGCGCTGAGGGCCCAGAACAGCAGGAGGCCCGTCTTCCATCGGATTGTCACCATCGGCTGATCTCCGTGAAAACGGGGGCCTCCGGCTGTCCGGCGTCGGCCGGATCGGGATCGTTTGCCGCCGGCAGCTCCTCGCCGTCGAGCGCCACCAGCGTGAGGCCGCGCTTTCGCCAATGATCCACCAGATGGTTGTGGGCGATCGTGTACAGCCAGGTGGTGAAGCGCGCCTGCGGTGTGTATCGCCCTCGCGCTTCGATCACGCGCATCCAGATCTCCTGGAAGAGCTCCTCGGCCACCG
>DATIOP010000479.1:0-7981 GCA_035472975.1 Gemmatimonadales bacterium | reverse complement strand
GGAGCGCCTCAAGACCGTGATGAACGAGATCCGGGAGTCGAAGGACACCGTGATCTTCATCGACGAGCTGCACACCATCGTCGGCGCCGGCGGCGCGGAGGGCGCGATCGACGCGTCCAACATGCTCAAGCCCGCGCTGGCGCGGGGCGAGCTGCAGTGCGTGGGCGCCTCGACCCTCAACGAATACCGGAAATACATCGAGAAGGATGGCGCCCTCGAGCGGCGCTTCCAGACCGTGATGGTCGAGCCGCCGACGGTGGATGAGACGATTGAGATCCTGAAGGGGTTGCGCAAGAAATACGAAGACCACCACCGGGGGATGATCCCTGACGAGACCCTTGACGCGGCGGCCAAACTGTCGGAGCGCTACATCACCGACCGGTTCCTGCCCGATAAGGCAATCGACGTGATCGACGAGGCCGGCGCCCGCGCCCGTCTCGCCTCCCAGGTTCCGCCGCCCGAGGTCGCCAATCTCAAGGCCGGACTGGAAAAGGTGAACCTCGACAAGGAAGACGCGGTCCGGGACCAGAACTTCGAGCGCGCCGCCTCCTTGCGGGACCAGGAGCGCGACCTGCAGAACCAGATCCGGCTCAAGCAGGAGGAGTGGGAGCGGGAGCGGCAGACTCGCCGTCCCGTGATCGGCGAGGAGGAGATCGCCTTCATCGTCTCCCGCTGGACCGGAATCCCGGTGACCCGGCTGCAGGAAGCGGAGACCGCCCGCCTGCTCCGGATGGAAGATGAGCTGCACCAGAGCGTGGTGGGCCAGGATGAGGCTATCAGGGCCATTTCCCGGGCCATCCGGCGCTCACGCGCGGGGCTCAAGGATCCGAAGCATCCGATCGGCTCGTTCATCTTCTCCGGCCCCACTGGCGTGGGCAAGACTGAGCTCGCGCGCGCGCTCGCCAAGTTCCTGTTCGCGGACGCCTCGGCCCTGATCCGGGTCGACATGTCGGAGTACATGGAGAAGTTCTCGGTGAGCCGGCTGATCGGTGCGCCGCCGGGATACGTAGGCTACGAGGATTCCGGCACCCTGACCAAGGCCATCCGCCGGAAACCCTATTCGGTCGTTCTGCTGGATGAAATCGAGAAGGCCCACCCGGATGTGTTCAACATCCTGCTCCAGGTGCTCGACGAAGGGCATCTGACCGATAATTACGGCCGGCTGATCGATTTCAAGAACACCGTGGTCATCATGACCTCGAACGTCGGCGCCCGGGACATCATGCAGGGCAAGACGCTTGGCTTCCACGGATCGGATTTCAAGGCCTCGTTCGAGAAGATGCAGGAGAAGATCAAGGACGAGATCAACAAGGTCTTCAACCCGGAGTTTCTCAACCGGGTGGACGACGTGATCGTGTTCCACCCACTCCAGAAGGAGCACATCGCGCAGATCGTCTCGATCCTCCTCCGCGAGGTACAACGCCGCCTGGGCGAAGAGGTGCTGCGGCTCACGCCTGCGGCGCTCGACCTCCTGGTCGAGCGGGGGTACGACCAGAACTACGGCGCGCGTCCGTTGAAGCGCGCAATCCAGAAATACGTGGAAGATCCGCTGAGTGAGAAGATCCTGCTCGGCGATTTCACCCGGGGCGACGAAATCGAAGTCGACGTGACTCCGGGCGGCGAACAGCTCTCCTTCCGCGCCCTCAGCGGCTCTCCCAAGGCCTGAACCATCCGGCGCAGCGGCTTCCTGCCGCTGCGCCGTCGGTTTCCGAATGCATCGCTGGCCTCGCGCCCTTATCGCGTCCGTACTGCTCGCCGCTCCCGCGGCCCTGTCCGCCCAGGACCAGATGTCTCCTGTGGTGGATAGCGTTCTGGTCGAGGGCAATTCGCGCCTTACCGAGGCCCAGATTCTGGGAACCGCGGGCGTGACACCCCACCAGCCCACCAATTATCGCGATCTTCAGCGGGCCATCAGCGCACTGTTCAAGACCGGCCAGTTCGACGACGTGACCCTGGAACAGCGCGCCGACGGCGATAAGCTGAACCTCGTCATTCACGTCAAAGAGCGCCCGATCCTGCGCAAATGGACGGTGAAGGGGACCGAACGGCTCTCCGAGAGAACCGTCAAGGAGCGGGTAAAGCTTGTGGCAGGGCGCGCCCTCGACCGGGCCGCCGAGGAGCGCGGGCGGGCTTCGATCGATTCGCTCTATCGCGCCCAGGGATACTACTCGGCCACGACCAAGCTCAACGAGATCATCGAGGCCGACGGTAAGCTCCTCGTGGTCTACGAAATCACCGAGGGCAATCGGGTAGCGATCAGCCAGGTGGACGTTTCGGGGAATGAGAAGTTCTCCGACGAGGACCTGGTCCATCACATGAGTACCAAGCCGGAAGGTTTCTTCTGGTGGCAGAAGGGATCCTACGACGACGAGAAGGTCGAACGGGACCTGCGAGAGAAGCTACCGGCCTGGTATGGCAGTCATGGTTACATCGACTTTCAGGTGACCGGTGATTCCATCGAGGTGGACTCGACTACCGGCAAGGCCACCCTGCACCTGGATGTTGACGAGGGCCAGCGGTACAAGGTGGGCCGTCTCGAGATCGCCGGCAACCGACGGTTTTCCTCCGAGGAGCTGCTCCAGTTCTATCCTTTCAACGGCGGCCCACAGGGCTCGGTGGAGTTCAATTCGGTCGATTGGGAAGCCGCCACCGAGAACATCCGGACCCTCTACGGAAACAACGGTTACATCTACGCCCAGGTCGTTCCCGAGGAGAACCGGCGTACCGGGAGCGATGGCAAGGCTTACATCGATCTGACCTGGAACATCCGCGAAGGTGCCCCCGCGACGATCAACAAAATCGAGATCGTGGGGAACGACGTGACCCACGAGCGGGTGATCCGGGACGCGATCGTGCTGCTTCCGGGCGAGCTGTTCAACCGGGACCGGTTGATTCGCAGCTACCAGAACATTTCCAACCTGGGATTTTTCCAGCAGCCACTCGCGCCACCCGATGTGAAGCCCACCTCCAACAACGTGGACGTGGACATTGTTTTCCGGGTGGAGGAGAAACGGACCGGTAACATCAACTTCGGCGCCTCACTCGGCCAGGGCACCGGGGTCGGCGGCTTCATCGGGCTCGAGGAGCCCAATCTGTTTGGCCGGGGGAAGAAGGGCCGGCTCCAGTGGCAGTTCGGGCGCAACATCAATGACTTCACCATCGGCTACACCGATCCAGCAATCCGCGAGAGCCGTATCTCGGGAACCCTGACCCTGTTCAATTCGCGCCAGCGCTTCACGGTCGGCGATCTGGGCCGGCGCAGACAAATCGGCGGCAGCGTTCAGTTCGGCTTCCCCTTCTTCGGGTCTCGCTACACCCGCTTCTTCGCGTCGTACGGCTTGCAGGTCATCCAGTTCACGGAAGGGGCCGAGGATCTGCGCCAACGGTTTCAATGCTTCAACTGTACCCGCTCAACTCTGGGCGGCAGCCTCGTCCGGGACACCCGGATTGACCTCCCCTTCGCCACGGGCGGCTCGCTGCTCAACGGCTCGGTGGAATTCAACGGCGGCCCGCTCGGCGGAACGGGAGACTACCGCAAGGTCGATTTCGAAGGCCGCTGGTATGCGCCGCTGGGGAGCATGGGCGGGAATGACCAGCTGGGCAGTGGAATCCGTTTCGTGCTGGGCCTGACAGCGAAGGCAGGGTTCATCTTCGGAGACGCGGGCCCGTTCTTCACCGAGTTGTATTCGATGGGCGGTACCCAGTTCGGCATCCCGCTGCGCGGCTATGAAGAGTTCTCGATCACCCCGAACGGGTTCGATCCGCTGGCCGGCGGCAGCTCCGCGGCGAGCCCCGGATCCTTCGGTGGGTCCTACGCGGCCTTCACTACCGAGCTGGGCGCCCGCGTGAGCCAGTCGCTCTACTTCGACGTCTTCTTCGATGCAGGCAACGTGTACCGAACATACTCCCAGTTCGATCCGAGCCGGCTCTTCCGGGGCGTCGGCGTCGGAGCGGCCGTCATCTCACCGCTCGGACCCATCGGCATCGACCTGGGTTATGGGTTCGATCGCCTCGACGTTCGTGGACGGCCCGACCCCGGCTGGAAACTCCACTTCCGGCTGGGCAACTTCTTCTAATTAGAGGAGTCCCTGATGATCGGTTCGCTGTCTGGCAGGCTCGGCCTGGCCCTTGTAGCTCTGACTCTGGCTGCTCCCCTGGCGGCGCAGCAGGGGCAGAAGATCGCCTACATTGACTCGCGTCAGGTGCTTGCCGCGATGCCGGGATATGCCCAGGCCGAGTCAACCTACAACAAGGAAGTCCAGGGGTACCGGCAGGAAGTCGAAGGATTGCAGAACGCGCTTGATTCCGCCGCCGCGGAATTCGATCAGCAATCCGTGATGTTGAGCCCCACCGCGCGGGCCAACAAGCGCAAGGAGCTGGAGGCCCAGCGGGATCGGCTGGAGAAGCGGGCCGCCGACCTGCGCGACAAGGCGGTTTCCCGAGAGCGGGAACTGCTCGAGCCGATGCACAGCAAGGTCAACGATGCGCTGGACGCGGTGCGGGCGGACGGCAGCTACGCTATGATCTTCGACGTGAGCGCTAACTCCGGACTGATCGTCTCCGCGGACAAATCGCTGGACCTAACCGCCAAGGTCGTCGAACGGCTGAAGGCCAAACCGTAAGCCGATGACCTCCCATCGCCTTTCCGCGCAGGCGGTCGCCGAGCTGGTCGGTGGCCGCCTGTTCGGCGATGGGGGGGTAGAGCTGGAAGAGCTCGCTCCGCTGGATCGCGCGGGCGCCCACGCGCTGACCTTTCTCGTCTCCGAACGGTATCTCCCGGAATATCGCCGCTCCCATGCCGGGGCGGTTCTGGTCGCAGAATCCCTGGCCGAAGCGGCCCGGGGCTCGGCCACGCGCATCATCGTGGCGGACATGGCCAGCGCCCTCCACCGGGTCGCCGCCGTCTTTACTCCTTCAGCCCCGGCGGTCGAGGGCATCCACCCATCGGCTCAGCTCGGCGCCAATGTGCAGATTGGTGAAGGGGTCTCGATCGGACCGTTTGTCGTCGTCGAGGACCGCGCCCGGATTGGTGCGGGGACCCGGCTCGAGGCCGGAGTCTTCCTGGCTGCCGAAGTGGAGATTGGCGCCGACTGCGTGCTCGGTCCCCACGCCGTCTGTTATTCCGGTGCGCGATTGGGAAACCGGGTCTGGCTCAAAGCCGGCGCGGTGATTGGAGGGACTGGTTTCGGATTCCTTCCGACACCCAAGGGACACCAGCGCATGCCCCACCAGGGCTCCTGCATTCTCGAGGATGAGGTGGAGGTCGGATCGCACAGCTGCATAGATCGCGGTACCTTTGCCGACACCATAATCGGAAGAGGCACCAAGATCGACAACCTGGTGCAGATCGGCCATAACGTGCGAGTGGGAGCTCGCTGCCTGATCATGGCGACAACGGGGATTGCCGGCAGTGTGCTGATCGGCAACGACGTAGTCATTGCTGGCGCAGTGGGTATTGCGGACCGGGCCGTAATCGGCGATGGAGCAACGATCAGTGCCAGGAGCGTGGTATTCGGCCCCAGCCGGGTTGAAGCCGGGAGCCTGGTCGGCGGCTATCCCGCTCGCCCCCATCGCGAATTCCTGCGGGCCCAGGCCGCGCTGTACCGTCTGGCGCCGCTGGTGAACCGGCTCGAAGCGATAGCGCGCGGGCTCCCCGCGGATGCCTCGTCGGACGCTTGAGTCCGAGGTCGAGCTGGTTGGAGTCGGACTCCACACCGGCGCTCAGGTTACAACCCGGTGCTGTCCGGGAGCGGCGGGGAAGGGCATCGTCTTCCGCCGGACGGACCTCCCGGACCAGCCCTGGATTCCGGCCCGACTCGACTGGGTTGGCGCGACCGCTCGCCGCACCCAGCTGCGCAGGAATGGGGTCACACTGGATACCGTAGAGCACCTGCTCGCGGCCGTCTCGGCGGAGGAGCTCGACGACTTGATGGTTGAGGTGAACGGGCCTGAGCTGCCGATCCTGGACGGAAGCTTCCAGCCCTGGATCGATTCACTCAGCGCCGGCGGGCGACGGGAACAGGCCGGCGAGCCGGACCGGCTGCGACTCGAGGAATCCGTCCACTTCAGCGACCGAGACTCAGATTACCGGGCCGTTCCAGCGGACTTCGCGCTCTTGTCCGTGACCATCGAATGGCCTCACCCATCGATCGGCCGGCAGAGTGCGGAATTGGAGCTGACGGCAGATTCGTTCCGCCGTGAGATCGCCCGGGCGAGGACCTTTGGTTTCGCTGCGGAGGTCGAGGCCCTGCGGCGTGAGGGCCTACTAAAGGGGGCTACCCCCGGATGCGCGGTCGTGCTGCCCGAAGGCCCGTTGAACCAGAGCGACCTGCGCTGGCCCAACGAGTTCGCCCGGCACAAACTGGGGGATCTTACCGGAGATCTCATGCTGCTGGGCGGCAGGCTGCTCGCCAGAATTGAGGCCACCCGGCCCAGTCACCGCGGCAACGTGGCGTTCGCCGCGGCAATAGCGCGCCTGACCCAACCAGAAGGGAAACGGTGATGGATATCCGAGCGATTCTCGACCTGCTGCCGCACCGCTATCCGTTCCTGTTGGTGGACCGCATCGTCGAGATGCAGGGCACCGAAAAGATCGTCGGACTCAAGAACGTCACCATGAACGAGCCCTTCTTTCAGGGTCACTTTCCGGGTCACCCCGTCATGCCCGGCGTTCTCATCGTCGAGGCGATGGCACAGACCGGCGGGTTGCTGCTCATGGAGAAGATCACCGACCGGGACAAGAAGGTGGTCTACTTCATGGCGCTCGACAACGTGAAATTCAGGCGCCCGGTGGTTCCCGGAGACCAGTTGCGGATGGAAGTAGAAATGCTCCAGTTCCGGGGCAAGACCTGTCGCATGAAAGGCATCGCATACGTGGATGGCAAGGTCGCGGCCGAGGCGGAAATGATGGCGGGTGTCGTGGACAAATGACCGCTCGCGTTCATCCCACCGCTCTCATCGACCGCACCGCCCGGATTGGCGCGGGGGTCGAAATCGGACCGTGGGTGCTGGTGGGGCCGAATGTCGAAGTGGGGGACAGTTGCAGCCTCGGTCCCAGGGTCACGCTCGAAAGAAACGTGAAGCTGGCCCAGCGAGTCCGGATCGGGGTGGGAGCGGTTCTGGGCAGCGATCCGCAAGACATTTCCTACCAGGGCGAAGAGACATGGGTCGAGGTGGGGCCCGACACGGTGATTCGGGAGTTCGTCACCATCAATCGCGGCACCAAGGCCTCCGGGGCAACCCGGGTTGGGGCGCGCTGCTTCCTGATGACCTATTCGCATCTCGGGCACGACTGCCAGGTCGGCGACGACGTAACGATTGCGAACTCGACCGAGATCTCGGGCCACGTGACCATTCAGGATCACGCCAACATCAGTGGCCTGGTAGCGGTTCACCAGTTCGTCACTATCGGCACTCACTGCTTCATCGGCGGCGCCACCCGCGTCAACCAGGATGTGCCACCCTACGTCAAGGCAGTGGGGAACCCCATGGAGCTCTACGGTCTGAACGCCGTAGGACTTCGCAGGGCCGGATTCTCCGCTGAGAGCATACTGGCTCTGAAACACGCCTATCGGATGGTCTTCAACTCCGACGCTCCTGTTTCCCAAGCCATTGAACGACTGCGCACCACGCCTCAACCCGATGAAGTAGAGCGCTTCCTTTCGTTCCTGGAACAATCAGCTCGCGGTATTCCCGCATGACGGCGCGATTACCGATTGGCGTTGTCGGCGTAGGCGTACTCGGCCTGCACCACGCCCGGCATCTCTCGCGGCTGGAGGAGGTCGAGCTCGTCGGTTTCTATGACATTGATCGAGCGCGCAGTCACGAAGTTGAAGCCGCGGTCGGAGTTCGGGGGTTTGCCGATCTTCACTCGCTCCTGAGCCGGGTGAGTGCGGTAACGATCGCGGTGCCGACCGCGGAGCACGCCACCGTTGGAGTCGCGGCGCTCGAGCGCGGTATTCCGGTCCTCATGGAAAAACCC
>DATIOP010000478.1:0-5615 GCA_035472975.1 Gemmatimonadales bacterium | reverse complement strand
CGGACGCTCAATCTGGCGTCCGCGTCGGTGTCAGTCTGTCAGACAAAACGGAAGTCCCTTGTAGTCCTCTGGTGGCTGGGGACCGAGCCTCTCATCTTCCGGTGAGCATCAAGCTGACATCCCCATCCGGACATCCTCTATGCGTCACGCGCTGGTCCTCAGTGCCGTGCTGTCGCTTGGCCTCTTGCCGGGCTCCGCCCCAAAGGCGCAGGAGGCCCGTCAGACCAGGAACATCATCCTGATCACCCTCGATGGAGTGCGCTGGCAGGAGCTCTTTACCGGGATGGATTCGGTCATCAGCGCCGACACGTTGAGCGGAGTGTATGATCTGGACCGGCTGGGGCGGGACTACTGGCGTCCAACTCCGGAAGCACGACGCAGGGCCCTAATGCCGTTCTTCTGGGATTCGCTGGTTCCCCGGGGGATCCTGCTGGGTAACCGGAATCGGGAAAGCCTGGTCGCCATTACCAATCCCCACGGATTCTCGGCGCCGGGATATCAGGAAATCCTCACTGGCCAGTACCAGCCCGACGTCACCAGCAACGACCCGGTACGTTATCCTCATCGGACCATCCTGGAATATCTGAAGCAGAAGCTGGCCCTGCAGAGCAGTCAGGTTGCGGTCTTCGGGAGTTGGGAGAATTTCCGATACTACGCGGCGAGCCACGACGATCTGATCTTCGTCAATGCTGGGAACGACAGCGTGCCGAAACCGCTCACCACTCCCACGCTCGACCTGCTGGGTAAAGTCCAGACCCGGGCACTCGCGTTATGGGAGGGAAGCCGTTTGGACGCCTTTACCGGCGCCATGGGCATCGAGTACTTGAAACGGCACAAGCCGCGAGTGATGTACTTCGCATTCAATGACACCGACGATCTTGCCCACTCGCGGCGTTACGACCGGTTGCTGGACGCGCTGCACTCGACCGATGACTTTCTTCGTGAGCTCTGGAATACCGTGCAAAGCATCGACTCCTACCGAAATCATACCTCGATAGTGATTACAACCGATCACGGAAGAGGTCGAACCACGAAAGACTGGGATGACCACGGCGATGGCGTGCCGGGTTCGGACGAGATCTGGGTCGCCGTGGTCGGACCGGATACGCCCGGGACCGGGGAGGCGTCCAAGACCACGATCGTGCATCAGGCGGACGTTGCGGCGACGGTGCTGGGCCTCCTGGGGCTCGATGCGAAAGACTTCAATCCCGCCGCCGGCCCGGTGATTCCAGGCACCGGGGCAGGCCGGTGAGGCCGCTCCTGGCTTCCGCGGCGGCGCTCATGATCGGCGCCGGGTTTGTCATGTCCGGTTGTAGGGACAAAGCCAAACCGATCCAGATCGGCCTCTCGCTTCCGTTAACCGACCCGGCCGTCCTTCCCATGATCCGGGGCGCCGATCTCGCCCTGCGACAGATCAACGAGGCGGGCGGGGTGAATGGGCGGCCGTTGGAGCTGGTCCGGCGGGATGACTTTGGTGAGCCGGACTCAGCAGTCCAGGTCGCGGCCGAGTTGTACGCCTCTGACGTTGTGGCGGTCATCGGCAGCGCCTACTCCGGTGCCACAATTACCGCCGCTCCGGTTTATAACGGCGGTCGCCGTCCTCTGGTGCAGCTGTCCCCTTCGGCGTCATCTCCCGTCCTCAGCGGGGCCGGGGACTACACCTTCCGGATCTGTGCGACCGATTTGGCCTACGGAGCTGCCCTGGCCCAGTTCGCCCACAACAAGCTGGGGCTCACCCGCGCGGCCGTGCTCTACGTGAATGACGAGTACGGGCGAGGGATCCGAATCACCTTCTCCGAGGAGTTCAAGCGACTGGGCGGCGAAGTCGTAGAGGCGGACCCGTTCTTGTTCGAGAAGCCCGACGTTTCGCCGTATCTGGAGCGTATCCGGAAGGAGGATCGAGCGGAACTCCTGCTGATCGCGGCGAATCAGGCCGAAGGTATTCCAGTCCTGAGCCAGGTCCGCGGCGCCAAGCTTGGGTTGCCATTGCTGGCGGGTGACGGATTTGTCGGAATCGAGAGCCGGGACACCTTGGCCGAGGGGGTCTACATCTCGGCGGGCTACCTTCCTTCGTCCATCACGATCACCAACCGCACCTTCGTGACTGCTTATCGTCGCGCTTTTCCGGACGCGGCGTTGCCGGACCAAGGAGGTGCCGCAACCTATGACGCCGTTCGCCTTATCGCCGCCGCTATTACCGAGGGCGGTGCCAGCCGGTCGGGCGTCAGGCGGGCACTGGCCCGAGTCGGGAATGAGGAGCCCTCCTTCGACGGGGTCGTTGGTCGGATCGCGTTCGATTCCAACGGGGACGTGCCGAGTCTTGGGGTCCGGGTTGGGATGGCCCGTGGGGGGCGGCTAGTCCCGGCGGACTGAGGTGGGGCGGGAAAGGGCTGGACTGTTGACCGAAACCTCTCTGGCATGTACTGTTACCTCCGCCCGGCGGCCGATTTGCGCTGAGCATACGGCCAGCGGGGCATTCTCGGGGATCTGGCTCAAGCCGGGTCCCCCATTTTTGGTAGGTACGGTGACACCATGCTCCGGCCGACCATACAACATGTTCAGCAAGGAGCAGGTGATGCGTACAACCGGTACCGTGAAATGGTTCAATGATGCGAAGGGCTTTGGCTTTGTGACGCCGGCCGACGGGCAGAAGGATTGCTTCGTCCATCATTCGGCCATTCAGGGCAGCGGATTCAAGTCGCTTCAGGAAGGCGACCTGGTGGAGTTCGACATGGTCCAGGGTCCGAAGGGCCCGGCCGCGCAGAACGTCGCCAAGATCCAGAAGTAAACCCACTTCTGGACACAGTCAGCGCAGGCGGGGCCGCCCCGGAAGAGGTGGCCCCGTCGGCTTCTCGGGCCGATGACCCACGGAGTGATTCATGATCGAAGTTCGGTTGGGAGAGGACGATCGGTTGGATGTGGCCCTCAAGGCCTTCAAGCGGAAGATGGTAAAGTCCGGCATCCTCCGCGACCTGCGGAAAAAGCGGTACTACGTGAAGCCCAGCGAGGCCAAGGCCTTGAAGGCGGCCGAGGCGCGCCGGCGGAAGCGGAAGACCGCCCGCAAGGCAGCAGAGAAGTAGTCCTAGCACGGCTCAGCGGCTGGTTGGCTCGGCGGATCGAAAAGCGCCGGGCCCGATCTCGTCTGGAGCCGTTTAGCTTCGCCGAGCCGTCGATCCGCCTGGCCGTGAATCCCCGCCGCCCTACCATCCGCCTGACTCCTCATTAGTTTCCCGCCGCGTCAGCCGTACCTCCGCGCAACCCCAGCTTGAGGCTTCGATCCGGTGACGATTCCTGCCGTTTCGAACGGTACGCCCGTCCGCATTGATACGATCTTCAGCGCCGACGTCTTCTCCCGTGACGTCATGCGCCAGCGCCTCCCCAAGGATGTCTTCCGGAGTCTGCTGCGGACCATCGATCGGGGCGAGCCGCTCGATCCCAAGGTGGCCGACGTCGTCGCTTCGGCCATGAAGGACTGGGCCATCGAGAATGGCGCCACGCACTTCACCCACTGGTTCCAGCCGCTGACTGGGCTGACCGCGGAGAAGCACGATTCGCTGGTTCAGCCTGACGGGCAGGGCGGGGTGATTTACAACTTCTCTGGATCGGAGTTGGTACAGGGCGAGCCGGACGCCTCGAGTTTTCCGTCGGGCGGCCTCCGTGCCACCTTCGAGGCCCGCGGCTACACGGCCTGGGATGTTACCAGCCCGGCGTTTCTCATGCGGGGGAATGGCGCCACGACCCTGGTGATCCCCACCGCGTTCGTGTCCTGGACCGGCGAGGCGCTGGACACCAAAATCCCGCTGCTCCGCTCGATGGAGGCGCTCTCCAAGCAGGCGCTCCGGATCCTGAAGATTTTCGGTAACGACGAGGGGGTCACCAAGGTCTACACCACGGTCGGCCCGGAGCAGGAGTACTTCCTGATCGACCGGGAGTACTTCTTCCAGCGGCCTGATCTGCTCACCTGCGAGCGGACCCTCTTCGGCGCCCGGCCTCCCAAGGGACAGCAGCTCGAGGATCAGTACTTCGGGGTGATCCCCCAACGCGTTCTGGCCTGCATGGCCGACTGCGAACGGGAGCTCTATGGCCTGGGAGTGCCGGTCAAGACGCGTCACAATGAAGTCGCACCCGCCCAGTACGAGATCGCGCCGCTCTTCGAGATGAGCCAGATCGCGAGCGACCATCAGATGCTGATGATGGAGACTCTGAAGCGGGTGGCGGAGCGGCACGGCCTGGCGGCGCTACTGCACGAGAAGCCGTTTGCCGGGGTCAACGGATCGGGCAAGCACAACAACTGGTCGATGGCGACCGATACCGGGGTCAACCTCCTTGACCCGCAGGACGAGACCCACACCAACATGCAGTTCCTGGTGTTCCTCTGCGCCGTGATCCGGGGCGTGGATCTCCACGCCGATCTGCTGCGCGCCTCGATCGCCTCGGCGCCCAACGATCACCGTCTGGGCGCCAACGAGGCGCCTCCAGCCATCATCTCCGTGTTCCTGGGAGACATGCTGGAGGACATCCTGCGCCAGGTGGAGAAGGGCCTGCCCAAGCGCACCATCCGGGGCGGGACGCTGAACCTGGGCGCCCGGACGCTGCCCCAGCTCCCCCGGCACTCGGGAGACCGGAACCGGACTTCTCCCTTTGCCTTCACCGGGAACAAGTTCGAGTTCCGCGCCGTGGGCTCGAGTCAGACCATCGCCTGGCCCAACACGGTGCTCAACACGATCGCCGCTGAGTCGCTCGACTTCATGGCGACGGAGTTGGAAAAGGTTGCGGGGAAGACCCCGACGCCCGCCCGGCTGCAGGCCGCGGTGCTCTCGGTGCTCAAGAAGGTGATCCGCCAGCACAAGCGGGTGATTTTCGGAGGGGACAACTACTCCGCCGAGTGGCACGATGAGGCCGAGGAGCGTGGCCTGCCGCACTTCCGGGACTCGGTCGAGGCGTTCGCGGTGCTGCGCCAGAAGAAGATCTCCGACCTGTTCAAGAAGTACGGTGTCCTGAACAAGGCCGAGCTTGATTCACGGACCCACATCGCCTACGAGAAGTACATCAAGCAGATCGACATCGAGGCGCAGACCATGATCACCATGGCGCGTACGATGATTCTGCCCGCGGCGCTGCAGCATCAGGCCAAGGTGGCCCAGGCGGTGTCGGTGACCGAGTCGGCCGGCGTGAAATGCCTGGATACTCACCAGGCGCTGGGCGAGTTCGTCAACCTGGTCTCCCGGTTCCGGGAAGCGCTGGGCCACCTGGAGAAGGCAGTCACTCACGAGGATGGCGATCCGATCAAGCACGCGCAGTGGATCAAGGACAAGGTGAAGCCCGCCATGGCCGACCTGCGCTCCCTCGCCGACACGATCGAGCTGCACGTGGAGGCGAGTTTGTGGCCCATGCCGACCTACAGAGAGATGCTGTTTTTGAAATAATTGAGAATTGGTAATTGGTAATTGGCAATTGGTAATTGATTAGTGGCCGGGCTCTCTGTGCGTCGAGGGAGCCCGGCTTCGATTTTTTGGGGTAACTGAGCTAGGCGAGAGCGGTATGAGCTTGAGGAATGAACCCCGATGAATTGAGGCGGCGGACCCAAACCTTCGCTATTGAAGTAATTCGGCTTT
>DATIOP010000477.1:0-5542 GCA_035472975.1 Gemmatimonadales bacterium | reverse complement strand
CCGCCCTCCCGCCTGTACCATTGCAGCGAGTTTCTCCCCCTCAATGCGCGCCGCTTCCTCCACCAAGCGCCGCGCCTCGCGGGACGCGGCTTCGTCTCCCGCTTCTCGGGCCTTGGCCAGCGCCTCCTCCACCCGTTGCCGAGCTTCGAGCAGGAGGCTGCGAGACTGCTCCCTCGCGGTACGCTCGGCCTCCTTCTCCTTCCGTTTGAGCTCCGCTTCGCGGGCTCCCTGAGTCGTGGCCTGAGACTCGAGCCGCAGCCGAAGCAACTCGGCTTCGGCTTCCCGCGACTGGAGATCCTCTTCACGCCGGGCCTGCTCCCGCTGCCGTTCCTCAACCGACGCCAGAAGCGCATCGAGGTTTCGCTCGGCATCGGGAATCTGCTGTTCGGCCTCGGTGAGCACCGACTCAGGGAGCCCCAGTCGCCGCGCGATGGCAAGTCCGTAAGAGCGGCCGGGTACGCCCTTCTGGAAGTGATAGGAGGGTTGCAGCGTTGCCGAATCGAACTGAAGCGATGCGTTCACCACACCAGGGGCGCGGGAAGCCAGCTCCTTCAGAGCCCCGAGGTGCGTGGTCGCGAGGGTGATCGTTCCTCGCCGTGTCAGTGACAACAGCGCCGCGCCCGCGAGTGCTGCGCCCTCAGCCGGATCGGTTCCGCTACCGATTTCATCCAGCAGCACGAGTGTCTTGTCATGGGCGTGATTGAGGATCCGCCGCAGCACCGCGACATGGGCGCTGAAGGTCGAAAGGCTCGCAGCAATGGATTGCCGGTCGCCGATGTCGGCGAAGATGCGGCGAAACACGGGAAGGCTGCTCCCCGGACCGACCGGCGGAATGATTCCGCTCTGAGCGAGTGCGCAGCACAACCCGACCGCCTTGAGCAAGACAGATTTGCCACCGGTGTTCGGCCCGCTGATCAGGATGGTGCGCTGGTCGGGGTCGAGGTCGAGGTTGAAGGGAACTACGCGGCTCGGCGGCTCGGCGGCTGGGCGGCTCGGCACTTCGGCTGGTAGCAGCAGCGGGTGGCGGCCGTTGACGATGGTGAGGCTCGCCGGGGCCAGCGCTACTGCGGGAGCCTCGCCTTCGACCGCCGCGGCATAGCGAGCCCGGGCGACGAGATCGTCCACTGCTACACACATCGAGTGGATGCCCGAAATGACATCCCGTTCCGGGCGAACCAGCTCGGTGAGATCGCGATACACCTGCAGCTCTTCGCGCTCGGCGCGAAGCTCCGCTTCCCGCAGCTCGTTACCCAGCCCGATGACAGCCGATGGCTCGATGAAGAGCGTGGCGCCGCTGGCCGATTCTCCGTGGACAATGCCATCTGGCCTGCCTCGCAACTCCCGAGCGACTGGAATGACATAGCGACCGTCTCGCAGGGTGACGCCCCCTTCGCCGCCCAGATGACGCAGCATTCCGTCCAGCTTCTGAACCAGGCGCTCACGCGCCGCGCGAACTTCCCGTCGTGCCGCGGCGAGCGTGGGACTGGCCGAGTCGAGTAGCTGGCCCTCATCATCGAAAGCGAGGGTGAGCCTGCGTTCAAGCCCTTTCTCCGGCAGGGGACGCTCGTAGAGCGCAGTCCTCGGAGCGTCGGCGGCTACTCGTTTCAGCTCCGCCACCACCAATCGCGACGCGACCAGCGTGCGCCTGATCGCCAGGAGCTGTGAACCTTCGAGGACACTCCCCGCCACCCGAAGTCGCGAAAGCGCCGAGTCGACCTCAGGCACCGGCTCCGCCGCTACTCCGCGGTTGTCGCGAACCAGGCGCGCCAACTCGGCGACCGTCTGCAGCTCACCGGAAATCCAGGCGACATCATCGCTGGGACGTCGCGCGAGAATCGCCTCATGACCCAGCGGCCCCGCGGCATAGGCAGCAACACGCTCAAGGACGGCCGGAAGCTCCAGCGCCTCAAATCCGTCATCCTCCGCCAACGCGAACGGGGTGCCGGCGTCCGCGGACACCAGCACCCCGTGCGGGGAAGCCATGTGACCCTGCTCCGTCATCCCGCCTTCAACTCCTCGCGAGCGATGCCATTGAGCTCCTTGCCATCCACCCGTCCCTTGAATTGAGGCATGACCGCCTGCATTACCCGGCCGACGTCGGTGGCTCCGGCCGCGATCGCCGCACGAACCGCCGCGCGGATTTCTTCTGCATCCACTGCCGGAGGGAGGAACTGCTCCAGGATCCGGATCTCGGCCGCCTCCTTGTCCGCCAAGTCCTGTCGCTTCGCCGAGGTGAACTGCTCGACCGATTCCTTCCGGGTCTTCACCCCTTTGCGAAGAATGTCCAGCACCTCAGGGTCGTTGGCTGCCCGTCCCAGATCCAGTTCCTTGTTCTTGATCGCGGCGAGAGTGGTCCCCAGGACCAGCGTAAGGTCCTTCTCCCGGGCCTTACGGGCCGCGTTCATTCTCGCCTGAAGAGTGTCGCGGAGGCTAAGTGGCTGCACGTCTCACCCAGGAGGCCAGGTCATCTTGCGTCCGCCGAGCAGATGGAAATGCAGGTGAAACACCGACTGTCCTCCATCTGGTCCGGTATTGCTTACCAGCCGGTAACCCTGCGCATCGAGCCCCAGCTCGCTGGCGACCTCCGAGGCAAATGAGAGCAGCTTGCCGAGAAGAACGAGGTCGGGGCCTTTGGCATCCCGCACCGCGCCGAGGTGCTTGGTTGGAATCACCAGCACGTGAGTCGGTGCCTGGGGCTGAAGATCGTAGAAGGCCACGGCATCGGGAGTGCGGCGGACGATGCGCGCGGGAATCTCTCCCGTTGCGACCTTGCAGAAGATGCAGTCAGCCATGTTCACCTCTTCGACGAGCCTGCCACACTGCCGCCATTGCCACGAATCCGGCCGTCTCGAAACGCATGGTGTACGGCCCGAGTGACACCGGGCGGAATCCAGCGTTCAGGAATTCGTTCGACTCCGACTCGGTGAAGCCACCCTCGGGGCCAATCGCCACGGTCACCGCCTCGGACGGATCCAGCTCAACCAGCGCTTCGCCTTCGGGATTCGCCAGCCAGGTTGCACCGGTGCGTGGCTGGGCAAGAAAATCCTCCAGACGCTGAGGCTCCTGCAGTCTTAGCTCCCAGGCGCTGCCGCACTGCTTCATCGCGTCCCGCGCCCGGCGGCGGAGTGAATCCAGATTTCGTTCCCGCAGCCGGGTGGCGACCGCCGCGGCGCGCTCCACTTCGAGCGGTACCATCTCGGTTGCGCCCAGTTCGACCGCCTTCTCGACCAGGAGAGCGAAGCGGTCCCGATCGCCGGCACCGACCGCGAGGGTAAGAGGAACCGGATGGTCCATCCGGGTCACCGACGCGACGACGGCTTGAATTCCAGCCGGGCGCATCTCCAGCAGCGCCTCACCGACAGATCCCGAACCATCAACCAGTCGCACCCGCTGTCCCGCCTGACCTCGCCGCACCTTCAAGTGATGCGCCTCCGCATCGTCCAGCTCGACGGTGGCGCCGGTCTGCAGGCTTCCCGGCGCGGCGAACAGGGTAATCACGGACGGCGCGCGGCCACCGCCCACCAGGTCTCGTCAACTACTTCATCAACCACTACGAAGCCTGCTTCCAGCAAAGGCCGGCGGAACTCTTCCGACTCGCTCAGCTCCATGCCGGAGAAAATCGCGATGCCACCGGGGCGAAGCGCATCATGGACCTCGGGCAACAGCGCCGCGTTAATGAGTCGCAGGATATTCGAGACGATGACATCGGCCGGAGCGAGCAGCGGGGT
Source organism: Gemmatimonadales bacterium (assembly GCA_035472975.1). Classification (GTDB taxonomy): domain Bacteria; phylum Gemmatimonadota; class Gemmatimonadetes; order Gemmatimonadales; family GWC2-71-9; genus DATBGE01. Next base: position 1,814 of record DATIOP010000477.1, on the reverse strand, counting down.
GATCTGCGCGGCGTCTCCCTGGAGAAAGGTGACCTGCCCGGCCAGACCGTTACGGCCGGCGTTGTTGGCGGCCACCTCGAGGGAATCTTCATCGACCTCGACACCGACCGCGCAGCCGGCACCCATCTTCCGAGCTGCGATGGTCAGAATTCCGCTTCCCGTACCCAGGTCGAGCACGGTGTCGCCGGGGCGCACGAAACGTTCGAGCAACAGCAGCGCGGCGCGAGTCGAGCCGTGTTCCCCACTGCCGAACGCCATCTCGGGATCGATGACGATCACGATTTCGCCGGGTGCGGGGTCAGCCTTCAGCCAGGAGGGAACGAGGTTGAACCGGCCGACCCGTCGCGCGGTGAGGCCAGTGCGCCAGGCGGTGGTCCAGTCTACCTCCGGCTGTTCGAGGTGGGCGACGGGGATGTCCGACCCGTGCGCGGCGGCGAGATCTCTCTCAAGCGCATCGGCCGCGGCCAGATCGAGCGCGAAGGAAACCAGAGTGCCGTCCGCCCGCTCCTCGACCGCTTGTCCGGTGCGCCCTACCAGCCAGGCCGCCACAGCGTCCCGCCGGTCGGCCGCGGCATGTACCTCGATCGAGTACCAGGTCACGCGCCCAGCGCTTCCTTGAGCTTGCTCCACCAGCCGCCATGCTGTTTGGGAGGGTCGCCCTCAACCCGGGCCAGCTGCCGGAACAACTGCGCCTGCTCCTCGGTCAGCTGCTCGGGGGTCCAGACATTGGTCCGAATCAACAAATCGCCAGTGCCACCCTGCCCCAACCGCGGCAGCCCTTTGCCTCTGAGCCGCAGCACCGTGCCCCCCTGAGTTCCCGAGGGCACGCTGACCTTCTCGTCGCCGTAGGGAGTCGGCACCGCAATCGCGAGCCCCAGCGCCGCCTGAGAAAATGACAGCGGCAGGTCGATGACCAGGTTGTCTCCGTCGCGCTGCCACCGTTCGTCCGGCTTCACCTCGATCATGACCAGCAGGTCACCGCTGGGACCGTTGCGGGGACCGGCAGCTCCATGCCCGCGCAGCGTCAGATAGTTCTGCTCGGATACACCCGGAGGGATATCGACCTGGACCGTCTTGTCTTCCCTGACTCTGCCCTCCCCACGGCAGACTTCGCAGGGCGTGGTGATGATTCGCCCTTCGCCCGCACAGGTAGGACAGGGTGACACCGACACGAACTGGCCGAACATGCTGCGTGCGGCTCTCCGGACCTCGCCGCTTCCACCACAAGTGGTGCAGGCGACGGAGCCAGTGCCTCTGAGCGCGCCGGAGCCCTCACAGGCGGAGCAGCGCACCAGGGACTTCAGTTTCACGTTCCGTTTGGCACCCGTGGCCACTTCGGTGAGAGACAGCTTCACCGTCACCCGGATATCCTGGCCCCGTCGCGCTTCGGCCTGGGCGCGCGCGCCTCCGCCGAAGAGAGAGTCGAAGCCGCCAAAGTCCCGCATGAAGATGTTGAGCGCTTCGCTCAGGTCGACGTGGTGGAACCCGCCGAAGCCTCCAGCTCCACCGACACCGGCTTTGCCATACCGGTCGTACATCGCGCGCTTCTGGGGATCCCGAAGGCACTCGTAGGCCTCGGTGATCTCCTTGAAGCGTTCCTCGGCGGCCGGGTCGGGATTCCGATCCGGATGAAGCTCGAGCGCGAGCTTGCGATAGGCTTTCTTGATCTCGGTTTCGGACGCGTCCCGCGCCACGCCGAGCATTTGGTAGAACTCACTCACTCCATCAATCCTTCCACCAGTCGGCTGGTATGGTCCACCAGCCCGATGATCTTGTCATACGGCATCCGGGTTGGCCCGATGACGCCGATAACG
>DATIOP010000476.1:0-4577 GCA_035472975.1 Gemmatimonadales bacterium | reverse complement strand
CGAGAGCGGGAAGAATAGGCGCGAGGGGGGAGCGGGGGCAAATCGGGAGACGGGAGACGGGAGACGGGAGAAAGGAGAAGGGAGAAGGAGAAAGGAGACAGAAGATGGAAGACGGGAGAAGCGAAAGAAACAGGGAACAATGAACGGATCAGCATCCCCGTTCCCTGTTCCCTGTTCCCCTTTTCCCGCTCTTCAAGGACTATCGACTATCGACTACAGACTACCGACTGCAGTTCAGCACACCGACGCCGCGTGGAACGCCAGGCTATTCAGTGCTCCGCCGAAGAACAGCAGCTCACGGACCTGGATGTCGATCGAGTTGTTGGTCGGGCCCGGCACGATTTCGACGGTCCCCGGGTTGAAGGGTACGGCCGTATCAGCCGAGCCGCGGGTCGCCACGGTGGCGCAGGCGCTGATGCCGAGGTTGTTGCTGCTGATCTTGAAGTTGCCGATCGAGAGCCGGGTGGCCGTCATGCCCGAGGACGACCGCTGCTTGGCCCCGGTCGCCCGGACCACCGCGTAGCGAGTGTTGGCGGTCGAGGAGCAGATCAGTTCCAGGTGGAACGGCACGCCATCCTGCAGCCCACCGCCCGGGTTCTTGGTTTCGATGTAGACCGTGTTCGCGTCGGGACCGCTACCGGTGTACACGCCGGACGGGTTGAACACGAGGGCGCTGCCCGGGTCAGCCAGAGTCGCGATGAAGGCGCAGCCGGTCACAGGGCTGGCGAAGCGGATGTTATACCGGCCCGCGCCCAGGAAGCTCATGGTCGTTCCACTCGTCGAGCGAACCAGGTCCGCGGAGTAGCCCACCACCGCATAGCGGATTCCCGTGCCGCCGCAGGTCACCACCAGATCGAACGGACCATCGGTCAACCCACCGCCCTGATTCTTGGTCTCGACATAGACACCGTTGGCGCTCAGGTGGCCTCCGGCGGTCGAGGCTTGGATCGCCTGACTGTAGGCGTTCCGCGTGGTCGCGACGTAGGCACAGCTGGTGAGATTGCGATTAAAGCTGACTTCATACTGCCCGGGCCCGAGCTTTACGACGCCGGTGGTGCGACTGCCGTGGATCAGATTGCCGTTCATGTCCACCACCGCCCAGATCTGGGCGGACGCGGCGGCCTGCACCTGGGCTGAATCCGCCTCGGGCACGGCTTCGATGGACGGGGCCTCGGGTGATTCGGCGCTAGGATTATTGAAGTCCTGACACGCCGTAACCAACGCGATGCCTGCGACTGCGGAGATCAACCGTTTCATACTGCCCTCCTGCAACTGGAAATGGCCTGACGCGCTGCGCGGATCGCAACACGATGTCGTTGGCTTGCCGAGGCTTAGAGGCATCGGTACGTTGCTCCTCACCAGGGCCAGACTCTTCGACATGAGAAGACGCGCAGACGCTCGGTGGATACAGACAGGCGTCCCAGTTGGGCGGTCGGGGCGGACAAGGCGGACAGGGCGGACAGAGCACTCGATGGCACCTATCGCGATTGGCCCCTTCTGCTTGGCTCGGTGCGTGGCCGCCGGCCGCGTCCGTCCTGTCCGTCCCGTCCGACCTGTTCGCCTTGTTCGTCCGTCATGACCAAGTCTGAGCGTACATCTCGTCCCACCCGCCTGGACCTGGACTCCCTGTTCCCAGCTGTCTACGCCGAGTTGCGCCGGCTGGCACATCGACGCCTCAGGGCGGAGGCAACCGGTCACACGCTCTCCACTACCGCGCTGGTCCACGAGACTTACCTGAAGCTGGCCGATCAACGGAATTCCCAGTTCGACAATCGTCCCCATTTCTTCGCCCTCGCCGCACGTGCGATGCGCCGGATCCTTGTCGACTACGCTCGACGTCACCGCGCCATCAAGCGTTCTCCTGGGCAGGAGCCGGTTTCCCTCGCCTCGCTGGAGCGATCGGACGCCATTTTCGCCCATCCCTCGGCCAGAGAGATCGCGCAGCGGGCGGATCTCCTGATGGCGGTGGATGAGGCCCTCTCGCAGCTGGTCGAGATCGACCCGCGCCTGGCTCAGGTGGTGGAGTACCGTTTCTTCGTGGGATTGACCGAACAGGAAACCGCGGAGCTGCTGGGGGTGACTCCCCGGACTGTGGCGCGCGACTGGGTCCGGGCGAGGGGCTGGCTGATGCGTCATCTCCACTCATGAATCCTGAATTCGAGCGCCGCCTGCTGGAGCTGGTTGATCGGGCCCTCGAACTGCCGGCGGAAGCCCGCTCCGCATTCCTTCATAAGGCCTGCGCGGGAGACTCGGCCCTGGAGGCTGCGGCAGCGGACCTGATCGTGTCCTGCGCCAAGGCGGAAGCGGACGATCGCTTCCTGGTAGACTCTGCCGCGGTGTTCGCGGATCCGATCATCCGGGCGGTGGAGGAAGAAGAAGAAGAAGAGGAGGATTCGGAAGAGCCGCTGAAGCGGGTCTCCGCTCTTCTGGAGGGTCAATACAAGTTTGGTCGCGAAATCGGTCGCGGCGGGAACGCGATCGTCTACCTCGCGCGCGATCTTCAGCACTCCCGCGACGTCGCCATCAAAGTGATTCGCCAGGGCGTTGCCGATCCCGACCGGCGACACCGCTTCCTCCGCGAAGTCGAAATCTCTGCACGGCTGCGTCACCCCTTCGTCATCCCCCTGATCGACTCAGGGGAGGCTCAGGGCACTCTGTTCTACGTCATGCCCTACGTGGAAGGGGAGTCGCTGCGCGACCTGCTCGACCGTGAGGGCGCGCTCTCACTCAAGTCCACCCTCGCCGTAGCCCGGGACGTGGCCGAGGCGCTCGACTTCGCCCACAGCCAGGGCATCGTCCATCGCGACATCAAGCCGGAAAACATCCTGCTCAGCGGATCGCACGCTCTGGTGGCGGACTTCGGCATCGCCATGGCGCTCGAAGCCTCGGGTGGCACCGATCGCCTGACGGAGAAGGGCGTCGCAATGGGGACGCCGGCCTACATGAGCCCGGAACAGGCCGGCGCCAGCGGGCGGATTGATGGTCGCAGCGACATCTATTCTCTCGGTTGCGTGGTCTACGAGATGCTCGCGGGCGAGGTCCCCTACCTGGGCGAGACACCGCGCGCGATCCTGGCGAAGCACCTCCAGGCTCCGGTCCCTGATCTGACGATCCTGAGGCCAGGCCTCTCGCCGGAAGCACAGGCGACGATGCGGCGCGCGCTGGCCAAGGTGCCAGTCGAACGCTTCAGCAAAGCGACGGAGTTCGTGGACGCGTTGGCGGCCGACGCGCCTGGCGAAGAGCCATCGCGGCTCGGCGGCTCGGCGGCTCGGCGGATTGGAAAAGGGGTCGGCGTCGTCGCCTTGGTCGCAATTGTCGCCTTCGCTACCTGGCGTCTCATTCCGCCATTCCGCCACTCCGCCATTCCGCCAGCGACCTCACCGCCTGCCCTCGAACGAATTGCCGTCCTCTACTTCGACAACCTCTCCTCCGACCCCGAGATCGGACTGATTGCCCAGGGGCTGACCGAGGACGTGATCGATGAATTGAGCCGAGTGCATGGGCTGGAGGTGATCTCGCCCAATGGGGTGCGGCACTATCGTGATCACCCGGCGCCGGTGGACAGTATTGCAAGAGTACTTGGGGTGGGGACCGTCGTTGGTGGCAGCGTCAGCGCCTCTGCCGACGTGGTCCGGGTGACGGTGCGGCTCGTCGATCCCGCCAACGGCGATCAGTTACGCACCCAGTCGTTCGAGGTCCAGCGCGGCGCAGCGCTGGCACTCCGTCAGGCGGTACTTGGGCAGGTCGCGACGTTCCTGCGAGAGCGGCTGGGACAGGAGGTGAAGGTCCGGAAGGAGCGCGAGGAAACCCAATCGCTGGAAGCTTGGGAGCGGGTGACCCGGGCGGATGATCTGGTTCGTGATGGCGTGGATGCGTCACTGGCAGGCAACGAGGCCGATGCGACGGATCTCTGGCACCGGGCCGATTCGCTGTACGCCGTGGCCGAGAAGCTCGATCGCAAATGGGTGACGCCGACGATCGGCCGTGGTTGGGTGGCGTTACGTCTGGCGCTGTTTACTCAGGACACGATGCCCTACGGCCCGATGATGCAGCGAGCGCTTGCCATCGCCGAGCAGGCGCTGGAGCGATCCAAGGGTGGTCAACAGGCGCTGGCGCTGCGCGGGTACGCACGGGAATGGCTGGCAACTTCTCCGAACATGACGGGCACCGACACCCTCAAGCGTCAGGCCGAAGCCGACCTTCGCGCGGCCCTCGATGGTCGACCGGATGATGCCCGCAGCTGGTACGCCCTGGGCGAGCTGCTCTACACCGATGGGCGCTTCACCGTGTCGGCACAGGCGCTGGAGACGGCGCTAAACCGCGACGCTTATCTGGTCGAAGTCCGCGCGGTGGTGAGCCTCCTTTTCTTCGCCTCCCTCAACCTGCAGAAGTTCGACGACGCGGAACGCTGGTGTCAGATGGGGATCAGCCGATACGCCGGCGATCCCAGGTTTCAGACCTGCCGCCTCATTCTCCTTGGCTGGACCGGAAAGAATCGTCGCGATGTGGGCAAGGCGTGGCAGGAGATCGAGAGGATCGAGAAGCAAGACTCGATCGGAATGTTCAGCAGCCAGTGG
>DATIOP010000475.1:0-2370 GCA_035472975.1 Gemmatimonadales bacterium | reverse complement strand
ATCTTCGGCAGGTCGTCCACGTGACCGACGCCGACCTGGCGGCACTTGTCCAGGTCAACGGTGTCCTTGGTGACGATGAAGCTGGTGATGCCGCGGTTGCCGTTGCCGGGCTCGGTGCGAGCGGTGGCGACGAAGATCTCGCCCACACCGGCGTGCGTGATGAAGACCTTGGCGCCGTTGATGACGTAGTGGTCGCCCTTGGCAACGGCGGTTGTCGCCGTTCCGCCGGCATCGCTCCCGGCGCCGGCTTCGGTCAGTCCGAATCCGCCCATCACCTTCCCCGAAGCGAGCAGCGGGACGTAGCGCTTCTTCTGCTCGTCGGTGCCGAACTCGACGATCGGCGAGGTGCTGAGGTTGGTATGGGCGCTGATGGTGAGGGCGTGACTCGCGTCTACCTTGGCCATTTCGTGGATCGTGATGTAGTAGCAGAGCTGGTCCATCCCTGCCCCGCCCAGCTCCTCGCTCCATGGCACGCCGAGCAGGCCAAGCTCGCCCATCTGCTTGATGTTGGACCAGGGGAATTCGGCGGTGCGATCCAGGTCGCGGGCGACAGGCGCCACTTCCTTCCGGGAGAACTCCCGGACCATCTCGCGCACCTGGTGGTGTTGCTCGGAGAAATAGAGTGAGGGATCCATGGCCACCAATATAACGTTCGGCCCGGCCTGATCTATCTTTCAGTCATGCAAACGTTCCAGACCCGGGTGGCCTGGCTTGCGGCCCTGGGGGTCGTCGCCGCCACGGCCTGCAACGATTCTTCCTCGTCCCCGTCGGAGCCCGCCTCGGGTGTAGTACTCGCCGCGGTGGACAGCGAGTATGACTTCTCGGTCTACCTGACCGCTCCGCCCGGCGACACCCACCGCACGATAGTGATCGAGCGGGGTGGGAAGATCTGGCTGCTCAAGGACGGCGTCCGCCAGCAGACCCCGTTCCTCGACCTAACCAGTCTAACCGGGCAAGGACATGAGTACGGGGTATACACCCTGGCCTTTCACCCACAGTACGCCCAGAACCGGCGACTCTTCGTCTACTACGTAGACAACAGTGCCAACACCCGGGTCGTGGAATATCAGGCGAATTCCGATTTCGACACTGCTGACCCCGCGACCCGCAAGGTGATTCTGGCGCAGACTCAATCGGCCACCGCCGTGCTCTATGGCGGGATGATCGCGTTCGGACCGGATGGCAAGCTCTACATCAGTCTGGGCGACGGGGACGTGGGTGGGGGTCCGGCCAGCAATGCGCAGGACAGCACGTCGCTGCTAGGAAAGATGCTCCGCCTCGACGTTGATGGTGCGGCACCCTATGTGATTCCGGCGGACAATCCCTACGTCGGCAGACCCGGATGGCGGGGGGAGATCTGGCAGCTCGGCTTCCGCAATCCGTGGCGCTGGAGCTTCGACCGCGCCAATGGTGACCTCTATATCGGCGATGTCGGGGAAAACCTCTGGGAGGAGGTTGATCATCGCCCGGCACCCGTCCTGGGCGGCAACAACTTCGGCTGGCCGATCGAGGAAGGGAAAAACTGTTTCCAGCCGAGCACCAATTGCTTCACACTCGGCTTGGTGGAACCGGTGTTCGAGTATCCGCACGGACTCGCCTGCGCGGTGACGGGCGGGTATGTGTATCGGGGCTTGGACTTCCCCGAGCTACAGGGCACCTACTTCTATGGAGACTTCTGTTCCGGAGGGATCCGCAGCTTCAAGCTGGACGGAGAGTATCCTCAGGAGTTGTTGCCTGAAATTCAGATCCCACTGGTGAATGGTCTCGCTGACAACACCGTATCCTTTGGCGAGGACGCTCGAGGGGAGCTGTATGCGGTTATGGCATCGGGGCGGATCTATCGGGTGGAGAAGCACTGAGGGGCGGCGGGCCAGAACTCGACAAACGGTCTCAAACGGTGAGTAATAGTCCAGCCACATGAGCCAGGATTCCAATCCTGCAGGAGATGTCACCGGCCTGCTTCAGCGCCTCCGGACCGGAGACGAGAAGGCGGCCGATCAGTTGTTCCCTCTGGTCTACGATGAGCTGCGACGCGCGGCGCAACGGGCGCTTCGCCGGGAGCGCGAGGATCACACCCTGCGTCCCACCGAGCTGGTGCACGAGGCCTGGTTCAAACTCGCCGGTCCCACCCCGGAGCCCTTGCACAATCGAGCGCATTTCCTCGGCGTCGCCGCACGGGCCATGCGACAGGTATTGGTAGACCACGCGCGTCGCCGGAACGCCGGAAAGCGCGGCGGGGCCTTCTACCACACCACGATTGACGGACTGGCGCCGGGCGAGGAAATGCCGTCGGACGAAATCCTTGCGTTGGACGACGCGCTGACCCGGCTGGGTGAGCAGGCCCCGCGGCTTCAGACGGTCGTGGAGTTC
>DATIOP010000474.1:0-6866 GCA_035472975.1 Gemmatimonadales bacterium | reverse complement strand
GTTCGAGGCGACTGGGGATCGAGTATTTCCACGGGACGCCCGGTGAGCGCGATGCTGAGCGCCGCGTGGCCCGCGACCGCGTTGCTGGTCGTCCTGTCGCTCGCGCTTAGCTACCTCATCGGCATTGCACTCGGGACCTTGCAGTCCCGGCTCCGGCGTGGCTCCGACGTCGCGATTTCCGCTGTCACGATTTCGTTCTACGCCATGCCGGGCTACTGGCTGGGGCTCATGCTGGTGCTGCTTTTCACCTATCGACTGGGCTGGCTCCCCGCATTCGGTGCTGCAGGAGTAGACGCCGAGTTTCTGAGCCTCGGGGGGCGCCTGGTTGATCGCCTGCGTCACCTGGCACTGCCACTACTTACCCTCACCCTCATCGGCGCCGGTGGAATCGCCCGCTATGTCCGCGAGGCGATGCTCGACGTGAAAGGCCTTCCTTTCGTCACAACTGCCCGCGCCAAGGGTGTCGCCGAGTCCACTGTGCGTTACCGGCACATGTTTCGAAATGCCCTGATTCCCGTCGTGACACTGCTGGGCCTCTCTCTGCCTGCTCTCTTTTCCGGAGCGGTGTTCGTCGAAGGAATCTTTGCCTGGCCCGGGGTAGGCAGGGTCTTGATCGAGGCGGTCGTGGCTCGGGACTATCCCGTTGTCATGGCGGCGACCGCCGTGAGCGCGACGCTGGTCGTCCTGGGCAACCTGCTCGCCGATCAACTGGTGTCCTGGGCCGATCCCAGGGTGCGCCATGGCTAGAGTCGCGCGGTGGGTGGGAACACTGGACGCGATCGGCAAGGCCGCGGTGTTGGTGTTCGTGCTTTTTGTGCTGGCCGCCCTTGCCGCGCCCCTCATCACGACGATCGACCCGGGCCTGCAGCGAGACGTGGTGCAAACCCGCTTCCTCCCGCCGCTCAGCACGGACCTTCACGGAGTGTTCCATCCCCTGGGCACCGACCGCTTCGGGCGTGATGTGTGGGCCCGGCTGGCCTACGGAGCGAGGATCTCGCTCGGCACCGGCGTTCTGGCGGTTTTCTTGTCGGTCATCATTGGCGTCGCGGTGGGAGCGGTGGCGGGCCTCTGGCAGCGAAGGGTGGGCATCCTGCTCATGGGCCTCACTGATTTTGGCCTCGCTTTGCCCCGCGTGGTCCTGTTGTTATTGCTCGCCGCTTTATGGCGACCCAGCGCGACCCTCGTTGTTCTGGTGCTGGGCCTGACGGGATGGATGACGCTCGCGCGACTGGTCTACGGCGAGACCCGCGCTCTCGTGGTCCGTCCGTTCGTCGACTCTGCGGTGGCCCTGGGCGCCGGCAAGCGAAGAATCCTGTGGCGTCACGTCGTGCCCAACGTCCTCGGCCCCGTGGTCGTCTCGGCAGCACTCAGTCTCGGCAACACCATCATGCTCGAGTCAGGCCTCTCCTACCTCGGCCTCGGAGTCCAGCCTCCCACACCGTCATGGGGCGGGATGATTGCCTCCGGTCGAGACACCCTGGTCAACGCACCCTGGGTTGCTGTGGCACCCGGAATCGCCCTGGTTCTCGTGGTCCTGGCGACGGCGCTGATCGGTGACGCATTACGTCAGCATGGACCCGGCCGCGCTACTGCTTGATCTCGCCGCCCGCCCCGTGATTGGACACCGAGGCGCGGCCGCGTATGCGCCGGAAAACACCATGGCCTCATTCCACCTGGCCCTGGAGCAGCGCGCAGACGCTTTGGAGTTCGACGTGCGGATGACCCGGGATCACGAGGCGGTGGTGCTGCATGACCGGACCCTGGAACGCACTACTGATGCGGTCGGCCCTATCCGGTTGCGTACGCTCAAAGAACTCGAGCAGGTGGATGCCGGCTTTCGGTTCAGCCCTGATGGCCGGGACTATCCGTGGCGGGGGAAGGGCGTAAGGATTCCGCGGCTGCGCCAGGTCATTGAAGATCTTCCAGCCGTACCTCTGCTTATCGAGGTGAAGGAACCGGAAGCGCAGGAGGCAATTGCGAGGGTACTTCTCGAGACTGGCGCCACTGCTCGGGCTGTTCTCGCCGGCTCGGACTGGCGCTCGCTCCAGACGTTTCGTGCCCCGCCATTCCACCTCGGCGCATCGCGACGCGATATCGCCCGACTCTATTTCCGCTGGGGCGAGCCCGACCCCGCCTGCCGCTGTTTCGCCGTTCCCGATCGCTTCAAGTTCTTGCCGGTACCAAGTCGACGCTTCGTGGATGCCGCCCACGCCCGCGGAGCCTCAGTTCATGTATGGACGGTAGACGATCCTTCCCTCGCCCGTCGACTCTGGGCGAACGGCGCGAACGGCATGGTGACTAACCGGCCGGATGTGATGGTTGTCGCGAGAGGAGAGTTCCGAGTTCCGAGTTCCGAGTCACGAGGCTGAGCGGGACGAACGGTGGCTTTGGCCTGGTGCCTGCGGGTCGCTCCCCGAAATAGAAACCACGCGGAACTCGGAACGCGGAACTGTTACTGCACGGCCATACATTCAATCTCAACCCTCGCCCCCAACGCCAACCCGCTGCCTGCAATCGTCGATCGAGTCGGCGGATCCTTGGCGAAGAAGGTGGCATAGACCTCGTTCATCTTCTGATAGTCCGCGATGTCGGCAAGGAAGACCGTGCACTTGAAGACCTTGTCCATCGAACTGCCCGCTGCTTCCACAACCGTCTTGATGTTCTCCAGCGTTTGACGGGTTTCGGGCCCGATCCCTCCGGGTACCAGCTCCCGGGTTCCCATCTTGTTCCCGAGTTGGCCCGAGAGATAGATGACGTTTCCCACCCGGATCGCCGGCGAGAATGGGAGGCCCGCGACCGCGCCGGGGACTTTCAGCACTTCCTTCTGTTGAGCAGCCAACCCCGAAGCCATCAGGGCGCTCAGCGACAACAGGACGATTACGCGCATTCTGCTCTCCAGATCGGGGGAACGATGAGGGCTAGACCTGATCAGGCGGGTTGCAGGTGGAACGACAGGGTGGCCCGAGGCTCCGCTCGGAACGGAATGCGCCGACCGCCCCTCTCGAGCGGAAGTGGAATCGGATGTGATTCGTCGGCCCGAACTCTCGCCGCCGACCGTGCCGGACTCCCCAGAAGGATTGCGCCTTCGACCGCCGACTCCAACGCGTTGAAGCAGCGGAGGACGATGCCTTCGCCGCTTTCGGCGGGTTTGAGCGTCGAAAGCACGAGACCGTCGCCCTGCAGTTCGATGGTGTCGAGCCCGGACGTCTTCACACTCTGGGTCCCGCAATAGTATCTGAGCCAGCGGGTGCACAGTCCGACGAAGGCATCCTCCCACAATCGCTCCAGTCGTGAAGGAGCTGCGATGTCCTGTTCCGTGATCGGGGCCAATGCCAGCTCGAGCCGCGAGCTGCCGAGGCATTGCGCGAGGGGGGTAGGCATGGGCCAGGCGGCGTGACCAGGACGGCAGTCGAGGTCTGAGCGGGAAAGCTCTCCGATTGATCTCAGCAATGTGAGGACCAGATCGCCGCCCTCGGTGAGTTCAAACTCGAAGAAGCCGGGAGCGAGCAGGGCAAGTCCGCGAGGCCCCCGCGCCACCGCGACGTATCGCTGTGCCGGATCCGTGGTACCCGGCTTCTCCCGAAGCGCTCCTCGTTCCCGGACGCCCTCGATCCTGGCGCAGCGTACCGACCCGGGCAGCCGGCGAATACTTCCGAACTGGGTGCCGGCCACGCTCTCGACGCCCCGCAGTCCCGTGGGCAGCCGAAGCCGCAGCCGCTGGTCGCGAGCCTGATTGTCGAGGTGCACTATCAGTCGCACGAAGGGCTCATCCGAACGAAGCTCCAGAGTGGTAGCGGCCTCGACCCATCCCTTCCCGCGCGTCCTTCCCCTGCCGCATTCCATCCGCTGCTGAATCAACAAGGCGCCCAGCAATGGCCCTTTCGCCAGCGTCACCAGACGAGCCTTGACGCGCGGGCGCGTCACCCGGTCACGCGCCGGAGGACAGTAGGTGTAGGTGTCACCGAGATCACTTCCGCTCTCGAGTGCGAGGAGGCCGGCGAAGCGACTGGTGGCACGTCGTCCGTGTAGCGCTATGGTGCCGTCGGGAGAGAGCTTCACCTCCAGCTCCTCGTTGCGGAGGCCCCGTGCGCTCGCCCGCACCGCCCCTCGCGGAACCGCACGACTGCGGCCACCCGGGTGCAGAAAGACCGGTTCCATTCCGCCCAGCTCCGGTGAGCGGAAGGCAACCATCGCCACGTCCACCAGATCCTGATCGGGGTAGTGCCGCGGGGCATCGATTCGTTCCAGCCCTTGCTGTACGTCAATTGCCTGTACCGGAATCGTCTCACCGGCCGCATCGCGGAACGAGAATGCCTTGTAGCCGGGACCCCGTGCGGGTTTGCGGGGACCAGGAGGTCCAACCAGGACATCGCGACGGAAGAAGGTGATTTCCGCGGTCGTCACACCGGAGCGGCGGCGAGTCGCCGGGTTCCACACCACCAGCGCGGGACGGCGTGCTTCGGGTTGCTCCCGGGCTCGATCCGGATCGTGGCCGACCACTCGATTCAACGCCACATGGACAATGTCGTTGGCCGAGGCCTCCACGTCGGTGAACCGCACTTCGAGGGATCTCGCCACGTCGTCACTGCAGGTCCCGCAGATCGAATCGTGGAACTGGCATTGGACCAGCTCGCGCCAGGCCTGTCGCAGCAGGGAACCCTGTGAATCCAGGCTCCGCCACACACCGAGTGCAACCAGAGGATCCGCGTGCCGAGCCAGCAGATTTTCCAGCTCCGAGTTCCAGCGCTTGAGAGGGAGACGATTGCCGTGAGTCCCTTGCAAGGTCCAGGTGTATCCGTAGGAATCGCGCAACTCGCCGGCGACCCAGGCCAGGTCTCCCGCTTCGACCGCTGCGGCTTCCATGAACTCCTGGAGCGTCGAAATCCTGACCTGATTGCCGGCTTCGATCGAGGCGAGGCCGGAACGGATCGACACCAGATCGGGAGGGGCGTGATGATGATCGGCGCCGATGAAGACGGCCACGTGCCGCGTGGCCGCGCGGGCGACCAGCTCTTCCCGCAGCCCCTTCCAGACGGTCGCGAGCCGGGAGGCCGCACCCGACAGCACCGAGCCGATTTCGTATCCGGCAGCTGGAAGGTGGTAGACGAGAAGCGGGCGGCCATCGGGCGCCGTCCACCAGAAGAGATCAAGGAGAGTCTTCCGGGGAGCGATGCCGCGCCAGACTACGCCGTACTCAATGCCGAACTCGAAACCAAGGGCCGGAAGCACTGCGGGATGCCCAAACGCATCCGGGGAATACAAGACCGGCATCGATCCGCCGAGCCGCCGGGCCGCCGAGCTGCCGAGCAACAGATTCCGCAGCAGAGCCTCGCCGGAAGGAACCAGCTCATCTGCCAGGACGTACCACGGACCGGTGCCGAGCCTGCCCTCTCGTACTGCCGCTTCGACTTCGACTCGTCGCTCGGAACGGATCGCGAGGTAATCCTCCAACAGCACGGTCTGTCCGTCGAGGAGGAAGCTGCGATACTCTGGCTCCCGATTGAGCCGGTCGAGCAGATCATCCACCATGTGGACCAGGCGAGTCCGCAGTGCTCCCAGCGGCAAATACCACTCCCGGTCCCAATGGGTGTGTGGAATCAGGTGGAAGACCAGGCCGCCCTTTTCAGAGCCCGGCCTTAGTGGCAGATTGTTCATCAGACTGCTCACGAGGTTCTCAGTGGCCACTTTCGTCAAGCGCAATCAGATCAATATCGACGGGCAGACGACTCTGCCGCGCGAGTATTTCACCTCGCCTGAGCTCTTCGCCCAGGAACTGGAAAACATCTTCTACCGGCGCTGGCTCTGTGTCGGCCGTGCCGATCAGCTCCCCAACCCGGGCGATTACTTCGTCCAGGAGGTCGGCCGGGAGAGCGTGATCGTCCTCAAGGATGAAGGCGGAACCTTCCGGGCCTATTACAACGTCTGCCGGCACCGGGGAACCCGGCTCTGCGAGGAGCACAGCGGGCAGTTCTCCGAGACCATCACCTGCCCCTATCACCTCTGGGCGTACGGTCTGGATGGCCGCCTCATCGGGGCTCCTTCGACCCACGACATCAAGGGATTCAATAAGGCGAATTACCCGTTGCATCGGGTCGCAATAGATACCTGGGAGGGATTTCTCTTCATCGACCTTTCCGGCAAGGCTCCACCGCTGATCGAATCGTTCGAAGCGATCCACGAGCGCGCTTCACTCTATAACCTCCCTAACCTCAAGCGCTCGCGCCAGATCGTCTACGATGTGAACTGCAACTGGAAGCTTCTGGTCCAGAACTACTCGGAGTGCTACCACTGCGCCCCGGTGCACCCTACACTGGCCTCCCTGACCCCGCCGACCAGCGGTGAGAACGACCTGATCGAGGGTCCCCTACTCGGCGGCTACATGGTGTTGAACGAGGGCACAGGGAGCATGACGATGAGCGGCCGGTCCTGCGGGATCAACGTCGCGGATTTGCCGGATGAGGAGTTGAACCGGGTGTACTACTACTCGGTCTTCCCGAACACGCTGCTCAGCCTGCACCCCGACTACGTCATGTTCCACACCCTGTGGCCCATCGACGAGCGGCACACCAGGATCCTGTGCGACTGGCTCTTCCACCCCGATTCGCTCAACAACCCGAAATTCGACCCGGAAGACGGTATCGCGTTCTGGGACATGACCAATCGGCAGGACTGGCACATCTGCGAGCAGAGCCAGCACGGCGTGGAATCGCGGGCCTACGTTCCCGGACCCTACTCCGCTCGCGAATGCCTCTCCGCGCAGTTCGACCGTGAGGTGGTGCGGTCCCTGGGAAAGAAGCCGACGTGGCCTGAGTAAAGCGGGCTACAACACTCCCCGCCGCTTCAACCGATTGTATTGCTCCACCACC
>DATIOP010000473.1:0-3338 GCA_035472975.1 Gemmatimonadales bacterium | reverse complement strand
AGCTTCTTAATCTGCGGGTGTGCGACCAGGTCATCGTTGCCGCGACGGCGAAGGGGAGCTACTCCGATCCCGGGCCGATCACGCTTTACCGCGGTGATCCAACGCCGGTTTTTGCCGCGGCTGATGTGGCTCTGGCCAAGTCGGGCACCACCACACTCGAGGCTGCACTGGCGGACACGCCGATGGTGGTGAGCTATGCCGCGTCCCGGCTGACTCGCGCGATTGGTAAGCGATTGATGACCGTGAAGTGGATCAGTCTGGTGAATCTCATCGCCGGTCGTGCCGTGGTGCCGGAGTTCTGGCGCGGACCGGTGTCGACGGAGGCATTGGTGGAAGCAGCACGTCCCCTGTTCGAATCGGAATCGGAATCGCGGAAGCAACAGCTGGCGGGCCTCGCCGAGGTGCGGGCCCGGCTGGGTGAGGCAGGGGCGGCGAGACGCGTAGCACACTTGGCACTGCAACTGGTAGGGGCATGAGGATCCGGCCGCCGAATTCTCTCACGAGGCGACTCGGAGCGCCGCTCGCTTGTGCCCTCGCCTGGTCCTGGCGGCTCGAGGTCGTACGGCCGGAGTTTTGGCATCAGGTACGCACTAGTGGTCGGCCCGCGGTCATCATGAGCTGGCACGAGGCGCTGCTACCGGTACTGTGGCATCACCGGGCGCAAGGCGTTTCCGCGGTGATGAGTGCGGGGCGAGACGGTCAGCATCTGGCTGCTTTCGCCCGCCGAATCGGCTATCGGATCATCCCTGGGTCAAGCAGTCGTGGCGGTGCGCGCGCCTTGCTGCGCGCCGTCCGCGCGCTGCGCGAAGGACGGGTGGTAGGCTTCACTCCTGACGGCCCCCGTGGCCCTCGCCGGGTCATCAAGCCCGGAGTTCTGCTCGCGGCGCAGCGGGGAGGTGGAGTAGTCGTCCCGGTTCACGCCGAGGCGCATCCGGCCTGGCGGCTCGCATCATGGGACACCATGCTGATTCCGAAGCCATTCGCGAAGGTGCGAATCGCCTATGGAGCACCGTTTTTCGTGGAGCCCGGAGCGCGGGGTCGCGCCACCGCTGAGGCGCGGGCCCGGGAGAGCCTGGAGGAAGTCACCAGACTGACTGCATGGCCAGACGGCGCGGCGATACCCACCGGCTGATTCGCTGGCTGTGGACCAGCCGCCGGGTGGATGCGAGGTTGGCTCGCGCGGCCCTCCTCCCGCTGGCGGGATTGTGGCGCATTTGGATGGGGATCCGGGTGGCCGGGTTCAGACTTGGTTGGGTCAAGGTGCACGATCTGCCACTTCCCTCAGTGGCGGTCGGAAACCTGACAGTGGGAGGGTCGGGCAAGACTCCGGTAGCCATCTGGGTCGCGCAATACTACGCGCGGAAGGGACTGGCTCCTGGCGTGTTGCTCAGGGGCTACGGTGGCGACGAAGCGATGGTACACTCGAAGGCGGTCCCGAGCGCTCACGTGGTGAGCAGCCCGAACCGCGTCGAAGGTGCCGAACGCGCGTTGGCGAGAGGGGCTCAGGTTCTGGTGCTGGATGACGCCTACCAGCGGCTCGACGTCCGCCGGGATCTGAACATCCTGGTTATCAGCGCCGAGACGACGCGGGCCGTTCGCTGGCCGCTTCCGGCGGGCCCTTGGCGTGAAGGGTGGTCGGCGATGGACCGGGCCGACCTGGTGATCGTGACCCGGAAACGGGCAACGGCTGAAGCAGCGCAACAGCTCGCGGTGGAGCTTCGCGGCAGGGTTCGCTGTCCGGTGGCAATTGCGCACCTCGGGTTGGCCCGCTTGGAGGGACTCGTAAGCGCGCGGAGTCTCCCTCCCTCCACGCTGGCGGGTAAACGCGTGATTGCCGCCTCGGCTATCGCGGATCCCGAAGGATTCGTGACCCAGACCAAGGCAACGGGAGCCGCGGTCCAGGTAGCGACCTGGAAGGATCACCATCAGTATGGAGCCGAGGACGTGGCGTGGCTCGCCCATGCGGCCCGCCGTGCCGATCACCTGGTCATCACCGAGAAGGACGCAGTGAAACTGCGAGACCGTTGGCCAGCGGGCGCTCCCGAACCCTTGGTGGCCGTGTTGGACCTGACATGGGAAGATTCCGGCGATGCCGTCGCCACCGCCCTCGATGCGGTGATCACGCCGCCTGAGCGCCTGTAAACTCAATGAGGAGCTTATGACCGCCACAAGTCCGCGCGCCACGCAGGACGTCATCCGCCCCGACAAGGACCGGTTCCTCCAAGAGGAAAACCCGTTCGAAGAGATGATGTCCCGCTTCGATTTTGCTGCCAAGCAGCTCGATCTGGAGCCTGGGCTCTACAAGATCCTGCGGCATCCGGAGAAACAGATCATTGTTTCGGTGCCGGTTCTGAGGGATAACGGCGAAGTGGATGTCTACACCGGGTACCGGGTGCTCTACAACACATCCCGCGGTCCCGCCAAGGGCGGCATCCGGTTCGACCTGCAGGTGACTCTGGACGAGGTGAAGGCGCTGGCCGCATGGATGACCTGGAAATGCGCCGTGGTCAACATCCCGTTCGGCGGTGCCAAGGGCGGCGTCATCTGCGATCCCAGCACCATGTCCAACGCGGAGCTGGAGAAGCTGACCCGCCGATACACCTCGGCGATCATCGAGACGCTGGGGCCCGATTCGGATGTCCCGGCGCCCGATGTAAACACCAACGAGCGGGTCATGGCGTGGGTGATGGACACCTATTCGATGCACAAGCGGCACACCGTGACCGCGGTCGTCACCGGCAAGCCGATCGAAATGGGCGGTTCTCTGGGTCGCCGCGAGGCGACCGGTCGTGGGTGTACCGTCGTCACCAAAGAGGCGTTGAAACAGCTGAAAATGCCGATCAAGGGCACTCGAGTGGCAGTACAGGGATTCGGCAACGTTGGGTCGATCGCGGCCCAGCTGATGGCTCAGGAAGGCATGACGATCGTCGCCGTGAGCGACAAGTCGGGCGGCAGCTACAACCCCAAGGGTCTCGATCTGCCTGACGTCCTCAAGCACGTGCAGGGAAAGAAACTCCTCAACGCCTACAAGAACGCCGAGCACATCACCAACGATCAGCTGTTGACTCTCGACTGCGATGTGCTGGTCCCCGCCGCTCTCGAAAACGTGATCGACGACGAGAACGCCAGCCAGATCAAGGCCCGGATCATTTGCGAGGGCGCCAACGGTCCTACCACCGCCGCAGCAGACAAGATCCTGAACGAGAAGGGTATCTTCGTCATTCCCGACATCCTGGCCAACGCCGGCGGCGTGACGGTCAGCTATTTTGAATGGGTGCAGAACCGGCAGCACTATCGTTGGAACCTCAATAAAGTTCGGCAGGAGCTCGACCACGTGC
>DATIOP010000472.1:0-1548 GCA_035472975.1 Gemmatimonadales bacterium | reverse complement strand
GACGGCCTGGGCGACCGGGTCTCCCACGTATGGGGCTGTAGCGCAGTCCGGTAGCGCACCTCGTTCGCATCGAGGGGGTCAGGGGTTCAAATCCCCTCAGCTCCACGCGGTTCAAGTAGCGTCGCCGCGGGATACCTCGAGCCGCTCATTTGAACCAAGGCCGCCGCGGCCGGTTGTAGGTCGCGGGGTGAGTAGGTGAGATCACGCACCGGTCGCTGCTTGCGGTGGAAGGCGAGTTCGTATCAGGGAGTGACGTCAGCCGGGAAGGCGCGAGCCACGGCGCCGGCGCGATTAGGAACTTCGAGCCGGGAGTAGACGTTCTCCAGGTGTTTGCGCACAGTGGCCTCGGAGATCGACAGGTTGCGGGCAATCTGCCGATTGGTCAACCCGGCCGCCACCTGCCGCAGTAGATCCTTTTGTCGCTCGGTCAGCAAGATCTCCGTGTCGTGACGCTTGCGCAGCAGAGCCTTATGGATCTTGGCGATCTGCGGTCGGGCCACGGACAACATGAGTCGCTCGCGCTCGGTAAACTCACGTCCACCTGAGCGCCGCAGAAGTATCCGGTAGTCGATCTGGCCCTGCGGTTCGAGCGGGATCAGCAGGAAGTGACGTATCCCGACCCAGGACAAGAACTCGGCGTAGAAATCCCGAGGACGCCCAAAGGTCGAGTGCGTGATGACGGTGCTGTAGTCCCCGGTGCGATCCGGGTGGCTGCACAGCGGAAAGCTCCAGAAGTGATCCCAATAGAACCTGTCGAGAGCCCGCTCCTCCTCGCTCGGCGACGAGGTTTCGTCCTCCTCACCGGATCCCAGATCCACCCCCGGAAGGTCGCATCGCCGATACGAGTTGTGGACATGGAAGTCGATGAAGTCGCAGTCGACCAGCTCAACCAGATCGCGTAGAACGGATCGCGGGAATAGCCCGTCCTCATCCTGCAACCTGCTTGGGTCACCTAGGTCAAGCAAGCGTTGCAGATCTCGGGTGGACACACGCAGCTGGACGGCCATCTGCGCCACCCCCCTTCGCCAGGACGAAAGCGTTCTCCCGGCCAGGTTAGGCCGGCACGCAATGGATAGACATACGCCGAACGACGTATCGACGTGACTAGTCGTTCCGGTTCACGGTGGAACTGGTCGTCCAACCACCGCCAGAGGGACCGCCCCCGACGATTCGGACCCGCTAAGGAGACCTGCCATGATCACCGCCCGCCGCCTCACCGTCCTCCTCCTCGCGGCCGGCCTTATCGCCGGCTACCTGGCCACCTCCTCCCTCGCGACTGCTTCCCCCGCCCCCGTGGACGACGGCAAGGGCTTCCCAGCCGTGCCGGTGGCCCCGGTCGGCACCCCGACCTCGACCATCGTCACCACCGGATCGCCTTGGTGGACCTTCGCCCTGGTCGCCGCCGCCGCCATCGCCGTCACGGTCCTCGCCACTGTGCTCGTCGGCAAACTCCGGCACCGGAGTGCACACCACGCCCTGGCCCACTAAGCCGGAATGGTCAGGAAGGCTGGAGGGCCACCTGGCGAGCGCGAAGCCTGGATGCTCCCG